>NZ_JBHYMF010000309.1:0-5363 GCF_042742855.1 Streptomyces sp. NPDC058877
GGCCGGGACCTGCCGCGTCCCGGACCTCAGAAGCGGCGCTCCAGCACCTGGCCCGGCCAGTCGTCGACCGCGAAGGCTTCCGTACGGGTGAAGCCCTGCCCCTCGTAGTACGCCACGAGCCGGCCCTCGCTGCCCGCGAAGCAGTCCACGCGGAGCAGCGACACCCCCTGGCGTCGGGTCTCCGCCGCCGCGTGCTCCAGGAGCGCCGCCCCCACCCCGCGGCCGTGGAACCGCGCGTCGGTCGCCAGCAGCCGCACGAACACCTCGGGCTCGGCGGCCGGCGGAACGTGCCGGCCGGGGTGCGGCGCCAGGGTCATCACGCCCGCCGGCTCGCCGTCGACCTCGACGATCCACGGATCGCCCTCGGCCGCCGTCCGTCGGACCTGCTCCACCGCCTCGGAGCGCTCGGAGAAGGGCTCGGTGCCCCACTGGGCGGTGATCCCCTTGCCGTTGAGCCAGACGACCGCGCTGTCGAGTACGGAAAGCATCGCGGGGAGGTCCTCCACCCCGGCCTTACGGATCTTCATGCAGCTCAGGCTAGTCGGTGCCAGACTTCTGGCATGAGGCTCTTCGCCGCCGTGGTGCCGCCCCCGGAGCGCCTGGACGAGCTCGGAGGCGTCGTCGACCGGCTGCACCGACTGCCCGGGGCGGACCGGCTCCGCTGGACCGCGAGGCCCGGCTGGCACCTCACCCTCGCCTTCATGGGAGAGGTCGAGGAAGCGCTCCTGCCCGAACTCCGGGCCCGACTGGCCAGGGCCGCGCACCGGACGCCGCCCTTCCCGCTGCGTCTGCACGGCGGCGGTCGCTTCGGGCGGAGCGCCCTGTGGACCGGGATCGCCGGCGACCTGGACGCCCTGCGACTCCTGGCCGAGCGGTCCGACGCCGCCGCGCGCCGGGCCGGGGTCCCGATGGAGGAGCCCCGCCGCTACCGGGCGCACCTGACCGTCGCACGGCCCCGCAAGGAGGGGGCGGTGGACCTGCGGCCCTTCGTGGCGGAGCTCACCGGCCTGGAGGGGGAGCGCTGGTGGGTGGCCGAGCTGGCGCTCCTCCGCTCGTACCCGCCGGTCAGCGGGGTGCCGGGGGAGCAGCCCCGGTACGAGACGGTCGGCGCCTGGCCCCTTGAGGGCGGGGAGGAGGGTTCGGGTTAACCTCGAAGGGTGGACCCGAAGACCCGTAACCGGATCATGGCCGGTGTGCTCGTACTGATGTTCGCGATCATTGCGGTGGCGGCCGTGGTCGGTCAGTAGTTCCCGCACCCGCGCGGTGCGCCTGCCGCGATCGGGCGGCGCCGGCCGCGGAGGGCGGGGTGCGCACCCGTGACGCGCACGCCCCCACGACGACCCCGGTCGACTTCCCCGCCTCCCGGCGGCGGGTGGCCGCCGCCCCCGAGGGCGACGGCCGGTCGACGGGGTCCGCCCGCTCACCAGGCGAAGGCCTCCGGCGAGGGCCCGGGGCCGGGGAAGATCTCGTCCAGGGACGACAGGAGTTCGTCGCTCAGCTCCAGCTCCAGGGCGCGCACGGCGCTGCTCAACTGCTCCGGCGTCCGCGGTCCGACGATCGGTCCGGTCACGCCGGGTCGGGTCAGCAGCCAGGCCAGGGCCGTCTCCCCGGGCTCCAGGCCGTGCTTGTCGAGCAGCTCCTCGTACGCCTGGAGCTTCGCCCGCACGGCCGGGTCGGCGAGGGTCTCCGCCGCCCGCCCCTCGGTGCGCCGCTTGCCCGCGGTCTCCTTCTTCAGCACGCCGCCGAGCAGCCCGCCGTGCAGCGGCGACCAGGGGATGACCCCGAGGCCGTAGTCCCGGGCGGCCGGGATGACCTCCATCTCGGCGCGCCGTTCGTGGAGGTTGTAGAGGCACTGCTCGCTGACCAGCCCCATCGTCCCGCGCCGGGCGGCGGCCTCGTTGGCCTGGGCGATCTTGTAGCCGGGGAAGTTGGAGGAGCCCGCGTACAGCACCTTCCCCTGCTGGACCAGGACGTCCACGGCCTGCCAGATCTCCTCGAAGGGGGCCAGGCGGTCGACGTGGTGGAACTGGTACAGGTCGATGTGGTCCGTGCGCAGCCGCTTGAGGCTGGCGTCGACGGCCCGTCGGATGTTCAGCGCCGACAACCGGTCCTCGTTGGGCCAGGGCTCGCCCCCGGGCGACATGGAGCCGTAGACCTTGGTGGCGAGGACCGTCTTCTCCCGCCGGCCGCCGCCCCGGGCGAACCAGGTGCCGAGGATCTCCTCGGTGCGGCCCTTGTTCTCGCCCCAGCCGTACACGTTGGCCGTGTCCACGAAGTTCAGGCCGGTGTCGAGTGCGGCGTCCAGGATGCGGTGGCTGGTCGGTTCGTCCGTCTGCGGACCGAAGTTCATCGTGCCGAGGACGAGTCGGCTGACCTTGAGTCCGGTGCGTCCGAGCTGCGTGTACTTCATGGAGCACCAGCCAACTGCCTGGAGTCCGCTCGAAGCAAGGGGCCCTGCCGGAGGCGGGTGCCGGGGAATCAGCCCGTGGCGTCCGGTCGCCGCAGCTGGGCGGTGCCCCCCTGCCGGTCGATCTGGATCCAGTACTCGACGATGAGGCCGTCCTCGACCCGGTAGACCGCGCCGGTCACCGCCGTGACCGGCGCACCGGTCGGCGGGTGGCCGTCCACCGCCCCGACGTGCCGCCCCTGCTGCGTCCAACGGGCGTAGACCCGGTCCGTCCCGGCGGTGCCCCTCAGCGGGCGGCCACCGGGAGCGGGTACCGGCTACCCAGGCCCCACGCCCGGTGCATCGCGTCCGCGAAGGCCGCCGCCAGCTTGTGCTCGCCGTCGGGGCCCGGGTGGGTGCCGTCGTAGGTGTCGACCCGGAGGTCGTACGACTCCGGGACCTCCGCGAGCAGCAGCGGCGAGGCGGCGGTGTCCAGGTCGGCGACCGCCTTCGCGAGGAGTTCGTTGAAGCGGGCGCACTCGGCGGCGAAGGCCGCGTCACAGCCGGCGCGGACGTTCGGGATGACCGGCAGCAGGACGGCCCGGACGTGCGGGTTCGCGGCCCGGGCAGCCGCCACGAACGCCCGGACGTTCTCCTCCGTCTGGTCGCTGTTGGTGTAGAAGCCCAGGTCGATCAGGCCCAGCGAGACCAACAGCACGTCCGCCCCGGTCGCCGTGACGGCCCCGCCGATCAGGGGCGCCATGTGCAGCCATCCCTCGCCCCAGCCGGCCAGGTGGCGCCGGGCCGCGGCGGGGAACGCCGGGTCGGGGTGCGCGTCGGAGGTCGGGGCGTCGGTCGCGGGGTCGTAGGTGCCGGAGCGCGGGCCGACGATCTCGTACCCGCCGGGGAGCGTCGCCTCCAGGTGCTCCCACATGCGGTAGCGCCAGGTCCAGTCGCCGGCGCGTCCGATGGTCATGCTGTCGCCGACGAACAGAAAACGCATGGTCACATCATCGCGGACGGCGTCCCGGAGCTCGACGTGATCCGGGACACGGGGGCGGCGGTCAGGCCAGGAAGGACGCCAGCCGGTCCACGAACCGCTCCGCGTCGTCGTGCCACGGGAAGTGCCCGGCCCCCGCCAGGACCGCCAGTTCCGCCTTCGGGAACAGCCCCGCGTACGCGGCGGCGGTCGGCACCGGGGTGTTGGCGTCGCCCTCCCCGGCGACGACCAGCACCGGCCGCTCGAACTCCGCGAACACCGCACGCGTCACGGCCGGTTCGTAGGCGCCCTCGCTCCCGTAGACCGCGGCGGCCTCCCCGTTCCGCTGGTGCGCCACCGCCGCGTTCCGCTCCTGCGCGGCCTCGTCCCAGGTGCCGTGGAAGAACGGCGCGACCGCCGCGAAGGCCTCTGCCGTCCCCCGCCCCGCCGTCAGGTCCTCCAGTGCCGCGTACGCCTCCGCGAACCACGGTTCGCCGGCCCGCAGCCGCGCCGCCGCGAGGCGTTCCTCCCCGGTCGTTTCGATCCCGGGGGCCGCCGGGCCCGGGGTGACCAGCACGAGCCGGGCCACCCGCTCCGGGTGCCGGGTCAGGTACAGCGCGGCCAGGTTCGCGCCCGCCGAGTGCCCGAGCAGGTCGATCGCGTCGAGCCCCAGGTGCACGCGCAGCGCCTCGACGTCCGCGACGAGCCGGTCGCAGCGGTACGAGGACGGGTCCGCCGGCTCCGCCGAGCCGCCGCTGCCCCGCAGATCGAGCCGGATCAGCGTGCGGTGGGCGTCGAGCCCGCCCAGGTCGCCGAGGTAGACGGAGTCCTGCACGGGGCCGCCCGGGAGGCAGAGCAGGGGGGCGCCGGAACCGGACGCGTGGTACGCGAGCGGGGTGCCGTCGGGAGCGGGGAAGGAAGGCATGGGCGTGACCATGACACCGCCTCTCCCGCTGGTCAAGCGGGTTCCCGCACCCCCGTGGCAGGCTTGATCCCATGCGATCTGCTCTGTGCGCCCTCGGCGCTGCCGCGGCCCTGGCGCTGCTCCCGGCCGGCCATGCCCGTGCCGAAGGGCAGGAACCCGACCGGGACTTCACGATCCAGGACTCCCGGATCACCGAGTCCAGCGGGCTCGCCGCCAGCCGGGCCCACCCCGGGATCTACTGGACGCACAACGACCAGGACGCCCCGCTGATCTACGGCGTCGACTCCCGCACCGGAAGGACCGTCGCGACCCTGACCATGGCCGGCGTCGGCACCCCGAGGGACATGGAGGGCATCGCGGTCGGCCCCGACGGCGACATCTACGTCGGTGACATCGGGGACAACCTCGACGGCACCTGGGACCACGTCTGGATCTACCGCTTCCCCGAGCCGAAGACCCTGAAGGACCAGACCGTCAAGGCGCGGCAGTACGTGGTGAAGTACGCCGACGGAGCCCGCAACGCGGAGGCCCTGATGGTCCATCCGAAGACCGGACGGGTGTACATCGCGAGCAAGAACCAGGGCGGCGGCGGACTCTACGCGGGCCCCGAGCGGCTCTCCGCGTCCGGCACCAACGTCTTCCGGCGCGTCGACGAAGTGCCGTGGGTGACCGACGGCGCCTTCTCGCCGGACGGCGACCGGCTCGTCCTGCGCGGCTACTTCAGCGCCAGGGAGTACGTCTGGAAGGACGGGCGCCTCGGGGACGACGGCACCTCGGTCGGCGCCCCCTTCCAGGGGCAGGCCGAGTCGGTGACGTACACGAGGGACGGCTCGGCCTTCATGTTCGGCTCGGAGGGCAGGAACAGCCGGGTGGTGCGCGTGGACCGGGCCGGGTGGACCGACCCGTCCGGCAGCCCCTCCGAGCCGCCGCCCTCCCGGGCACCGGGAGCCCCGCAGGACCCGACGGCCGGGGAGCAGACCGACCGGGGCAGCGCGACCACCGGTTTCCTCGTCCTCGCCGGCGCCACCGCCCTCGTCCTCGGCGTCAAGCGCCTGCTCCGGAAGGACTGAGCC
>NZ_JBHYMF010000310.1:0-5196 GCF_042742855.1 Streptomyces sp. NPDC058877
GGTCCCCGACCGCTTCGACGGGTTGCTGTGGAAGGCGATCGGACCCTCGCTGGTCCGGTCCGCACCGGGCGGTCCGCACCTCCCGCGGCCCCCGGCTGCGCATCGGGGCGGGTGCACCCGCCGACCCCACCGCGCGGCCGTTCGCGCCGCCGCCCGGGAGACGCGCTCCGCCCCCTTCGGCGGAGTCCGCCGATCCGGCCCGGGGAACCGGAGGTGGCCCGGGCGCGTACTCTGGGTAGTACAACGAACGTCCCCGGCGCGGTGCCCGGACCCGAGATCACCCCGTGAAGGCGGGCGTGAACCGGGCGGGCCCCCCAGGGCCACCCGCACATCTCGTGGACGGACGCGTCCCCCGCGTCCGCCCCGCATCGAGGAGAAGAACCACTGGGCAAGCGACAGCCCGAAGGCCCGCCGCCCGCACCGGCGGTGCAGCGCATCCGACTGCGCTACACCAAGCGCGGCCGCCTCCGGTTCACCAGCCACCGTGACTTCCAGCGCGCCTTCGAGCGTGCGTTGCGCCGTGCCGAGGTGCCCATGGCGTACTCGGCGGGCTTCACCCCGCACCCCAAGGTGTCGTACGCCAATGCCGCCCCGACGGGCACGGGCTCCGAGGCCGAGTACCTGGAGATCGCCCTCACCCAGGTGCGTGATCCGGAGACCCTGCGGGCCCTGCTCGACGAGTCCCTCCCGGCCGGTCTCGACATCACCGATGCCGTCGAGGCCCGGACCTCGGGCCTCGCCGACCGACTCACCGCCTCCGTGTGGGAGCTGCGCCTCGAGGGCGTCTCCGTGGAGGAGGCGGAGAAGGCCGTCGAGGCGTTTCTCGCCGCCGAGACGGTGGAAGTACAGCGCAAGACCAAGAACGGAGTCCGCACCTTCGACGCCCGTTCCGCGGTCACCCAGCTGACGGCGGACCGTGCCCAGGGCGACCCCCGGGGTGATGGGCCGCTGGACGGCGCCTGTGCGATACTGCGCCTGGTCGTTCGGCACCTGACACCTGCCGTACGACCCGACGACGTCCTGTCCGGTCTCCGAGCTGTGGCCGACCTGGCGCCGCCGGTCCCCGCTGCGGTGACCAGGCTGGCGCAGGGGCTCTTCGACGAGGAGTCCGGCACGGTGACCGACCCGCTCGCGCCCGACCGCGAGGCAGTCACGGCCGCTTCACCCACGGCCGCCGGGACCGCCTCAGCGACGGCGCCGGGTGCAGGTACCGCGTAGGGAGCGGTCGTCGTAGCGCCGCCCTGGCACTCGGGAGCCACCTGGGTCGGGCAGCGCACTGACCAGGAGACTTTCGCCAGGCCGTCCGCACAAGGCGTACGGAACCGGCGAGCCAGACATACAGCTCCCGTGCGGCGCCCGCGCCCCGGACGGCGGCACCGCGCCACAGGCGCGATCCTGCCGCCGGACCGGAACCAGACGCGGCGCCCGGGAGCGTGACGGGAGAACCGCCCGCATGCTCGAGTCCAACGAAGACACCAATGCCCCCGGTGACAAGCTGCCGCCGCGCCGCAGGCGCCGCGCCGCTTCCCGCCCCGCCGGTCCGCCGGTGACGGGCGTCACCGACGAGACCCCGGCGACCGCCGACACCCCGGCCGCGGAGACCGTTCCGGTCGAGGCCGCCCCGGTCGAGGCCGAGACCGCCCCGGCGCGTCCGCGTCGTCGGGCCACCCGCAGGGCCACCTCGCCGACCGCTGCCGCGGCGCCGGCCGCCGAGACCGTCGTGGAGCCGGTCGCGGCTCCGGAGCCCGTCGTGGAAGAGGCCCCCGAGGCCCCTGAGGCCGCCCCGGCGCGTCCGCGTCGTCGGGCCACCCGCAAGGCGACTTCGCCCGTGACGTCGACGGCCGCCGTGGAGGGCACCGCCGAGCCGGTCGCTCCGGCTGCCGAGGTCGTGGAGGCCCCGGCTGCCGAGGTCGTGGAAGAGGCCGTGCCGCCGGCCCGTACCCGTCGTCGCGCCACCCGCAAGGCCACCTCGCCCGAGGCGACCGCGGAGGCGCCCACCACCGGCGAGTCGCTGCCCCGGTCCGCGGTCGAGCAGATGGCCACCGACGAAGCCGAGGTCGCCGCCGCCGAAACCGCGGCGACCCGTGGCCGCGGTCGGCGTCGCGCCACCTCGCCGCAGTTCACCTCCGAGCCGGCCCCGGTCCGCGAGACGCGCCGCGCCGCGCGTCCCGCCGTTGCCGTCTTCCAGGCCCCGGTCTTCACCGAGCCGATGTTCCAGACCCCGGAGACCGCGGCTGCGGCAGCCGCCGCCGTGGTCGAGGAGCCGGAGGAGGACGAGGTCGTCGAGGCCGTCGAGGCTGCGGAGGTCGTCGAGGCCCCGGAGACCACCGAGCGGGCCGAGTCCGGCTCCCGTCGTCGTCGCCGTCGTCGCAGCGAGCCCGTCGCCGTCGAGCCCGTACCGGCCACCGTTGCCGACGAGCCCGAGGTGGAGGCCGCCGCCGACGAGCTCGAAGAGGCCGCGGAGGTCGAGGAGGCCGAGGAGACGGACGAGCACGAGGACCGTCCCTCCCGTCGCCGCCGCCGCGGCGGCCGTCGTCGCCGTCGTGGCGAGCTCACCGAGGTCGAGGAGGCCGAGGAGGGCGAGGAGCCGCAGGCCGAGGAGGAGGCCGAGGAGGGCGAGGAAGAGCCCGAGGAGGCCGAGGCCTACGCCGGCGGTTCCGCCAGCTCCCGTCGCCGCCGCCGCCGTCGCCGTCGCAGCGGGGACGCCGCGGCCGAGGCCGAGACGGCCGACGAGGACGGCGTCCGCACGGTCGTCAAGGTCCGCGAGCCCCGCCCGGCCCGCGAGAAGGCCGAGCCGTCCGACGAGGTCCAGTCCATCAAGGGCTCGACCCGCCTGGAGGCCAAGAAGCAGCGTCGCCGTGAAGGCCGTGAGCAGGGCCGCCGCCGCGTCCCGATCATCACCGAGGCCGAGTTCCTGGCGCGTCGCGAGGCCGTCGAGCGCGTGATGGTCGTCCGCCAGAACGGTGAGCGCACCCAGATCGGCGTCCTCGAGGACAACGTGCTCGTCGAGCACTACGTCAACAAGGAGCAGGCCACCTCCTACGTCGGCAACGTCTACCTGGGCAAGGTCCAGAACGTCCTGCCGTCCATGGAGGCCGCCTTCGTCGACATCGGCAAGGGCCGCAACGCCGTCCTCTACGCGGGCGAGGTCAACTTCGAGGCGCTCGGCATGGCCAACGGGCCGCGCCGCATCGAGACCGCCCTCAAGTCCGGCCAGTCGGTTCTCGTGCAGGTCACGAAGGACCCGATCGGCCACAAGGGCGCCCGTCTGACCAGCCAGGTCTCCCTGCCGGGCCGGTACCTCGTGTACGTCCCCGAAGGCTCGATGACCGGCATCAGCCGCAAGCTCCCGGACACCGAGCGTGCCCGTCTGAAGACCATCCTCAAGAAGATCGTCCCCGAAGACGCCGGCGTCATCGTGCGCACCGCCGCCGAGGGGGCGAGCGAGGACGAACTCCGCCGTGACGTCGAGCGGCTGCAGGCGCAGTGGGAGGACATCCAGAAGAAGGCGAAGAGCGGCAACGCCCCGACCCTGCTCTACGGCGAGCCGGACATGACCGTCCGGGTCGTCCGCGACATCTTCAACGAGGACTTCTCCAAGGTCATCGTCAGCGGCGACGACGCGTGGGAGACCATCCACGGCTACGTCGGCCACGTCGCGCCCGACCTGGTCGACCGGCTGTCGAAGTGGACCAGCGAGGTCGACGTCTTCGCCACGTACCGGATCGACGAGCAGCTGATGAAGGCGCTCGACCGCAAGGTCTGGCTGCCCTCCGGCGGTTCGCTGGTGATCGACAAGACCGAGGCGATGGTCGTCGTCGACGTCAACACCGGCAAGTTCACCGGCCAGGGCGGCAACCTGGAGGAGACCGTCACCAGGAACAACCTGGAGGCGGCCGAGGAGATCGTGCGCCAGCTGCGGCTGCGCGACCTCGGCGGCATCGTCGTCATCGACTTCATCGACATGGTCCTGGAGTCCAACCGCGACCTGGTGCTGCGCCGCCTCCTGGAGTGCCTGGGCCGGGACCGGACCAAGCACCAGGTGGCCGAGGTGACCTCCCTCGGACTGGTCCAGATGACCCGCAAGCGGGTCGGCCAGGGCCTCCTGGAGTCCTTCTCCGAGACCTGTGTCCACTGCAACGGCCGTGGTGTCATCGTGCACATGGAGCAGCCGACCAGCCCCGGTGGCGGTGGCGGCGGCAAGCGCTCGAAGAAGCGCGGACGCGGTGGTGCCGAGCACACCCACGAGCACGAGCACGTCGAGGCCGTGGAGCAGGAGGTCGCCGAGCCGGAGACGGCCGAGACCGAGGCCGAGGTCGCGGCCGAGCTGGCCGCCCCGGTGGCCCTGCCGGTACCGATCGCCCCGGACGAGGAGCTGTACGGCTCCGTCGCCGAGGCCGAGGCCGCCGCCACCCGTGGTCGGGGCCGCCGCCGCGCCACCCGCCGGGTGTCCGCTCCCGCGGTCACCACGCCCGTCGCTCCGGCGCCGGCAGCGGAGACCGAGGCCGTCGTGGTCGAGCCCGCGCCCGCCGCACCGGTGGTCGAGGCGCAGCCCGCCGATGCGCCGGAGCCGGTCGCCGAGCCGGTCGCCGCACCGGTGGTCGAGGAGGCCCCGGCCCCCCGTGGCCGTCGTCGTGCCACCCGCCGTGCGACCTCCCCGGTCGTCTCGACCGGGGAGACGGGTCCGGAGACCGCTCCGGCACCCGCTGCCGAGCCGGTCGTCGAGGCCGCCCCGGCCCCGGAGCCGGTCGTCGAGGCCGCCGAGCCCGTCGTCGAGGAGGCCCCCGTGGCCGCTCCGCCGCGGGCCCGTCGCCGGGTGGTCCGCAAGGTGACGGCCCCCGCCGGTTCGCCCGTGGGCACCGAGGAGGCTGCCGTCGTCGTGGTGCCCACGACCTCGTCCGAGGCGCCTGCGGAGGCTGCCGAGGCGCCGGTCGAGACCGAGCAGGAGGCGGCGCCGGCCAAGAAGACGGCTGCGCGCAAGACCGCCAAGAAGGCCACGACCAAGAAGGCCGCCACCAAGAAGACGGTGGCGAAGAAGACGGCGGCGAAGAAGACCACCGCCAAGAAGGCCACGGCGAAGAAGGCCACGGCGAAGAAGGCCACGGCGAAGAAGGCCGCGGAGAAGACCGCGGCCCCGGCCCAGGACTGACCGGCCGGTGCGGGCCGTCCCCCCGTTCCTCCGAACGGGGGGACGGC
>NZ_JBHYMF010000311.1:0-5158 GCF_042742855.1 Streptomyces sp. NPDC058877
GGGTCCGGCCGTCGCCGTGTGGGAACGGAGGTCGTCAGACCGTCTCGGTCTCGCCCGCCTTCACCGCCGGACGGCGGCTGGCGATGACCCTCTTCGCGAGGGAGCGGGGACTGGTGAGGAAGCCGAAGCCCCAGGACATGTGCATGGTGGCGAGGGCCACCGGGACCTGCAGGCGGGCCTTGAGGGGGAGGCCCTTGCCCGCCGGGATCGAACCGGCGGTGATCGCGGCGAGGTAGCCGGCCGGGACCACGAAGCCGAGCGGGGTGAGGACGGCGCCCACGACCAGGCCGGCGGCGATCGCACAAACGGCGGTCGGCGGGGCGAGGTAGCGGAGGTTGATGGAGCCCTGGTGGTAACGGGCGACGACGTGGCGCCAGCGACCGTAGTCCTTGTACTGCTTGGCGAGGGCCTTCACGGAGGGCCGCGGGCGGTACTGGACGCGGAGCTCCGGCGAGAACCAGATCAGACCGCCGGCCTCGCGGATGCGGAAGTTCAGTTCCCAGTCCTGGGCGCGGATGAACTCCACGTTGTACCCGCCCTGCTGTTCGAGCGCCTCGCGGCGGAAGACGCCCAGGTAGACCGTCTCCGCCGGGCCGGCCTCGCCGCCGGTGTGGAAGGCCGCGTTGCCGACGCCGATCTTCGAGGTCATCGCGGCCGCGACCGCGTCCTCCCAGGCGTTCTCGCCCTCGGCGTGCATGATGCCGCCGACGTTCTGCGCACCGGTCTCCTCCAGGAGGCGGACGGCGGTGGCGATGTAGTTCGGGGAGAGCATGCCGTGGCCGTCGACGCGTACCACGATCGGGTGACGGGACGCCTGGATCGCCGCGTTGAGCGCGGCGGGGGTACGGCCGGTCGGATTCGGCACGGTGTGGACGCGGGGGTCCTCGCGCACGAGCTCGGCGGCGATCTCGTCGGTGCGGTCCGTGGACGGGCCGAGGGCGATCACCACCTCCATCTCGCCGTCGTACTCCTGCTCCAGGATGTGACGGACCGAGTTGCGCAGGTGCCGCTCCTCATTGAGGACCGGCATGATCACGGAGACGGGGGGCAGCATGGTTCCTCGGGGGTTCGGGGGTCGCTCCCCGGAAAGACGGCAGTAGCGCGAGCCACGTTACCGCGAATGGGGGACACGGGTGCGCGCCGAGCGGGTGGCGCTTCCTTGCGCTGATCGTATGGGCCTACGGTGCTCACGGTTCCCTCGTCACACCCGCGGAGGTGTCCGTCCGTGCCCACACCGCCCCGCAGCTCCCGGCCCCGGCCCGCCCCGCGTCGCGCTCCGGTCCACCGGCGGCGGAGGCGCCCCCGGTGGGGGATGCGGGTGGCGACGGCGCTCTCCGTGTCGGTCCTCGCGGCGGGCGGGATCGGACACGCGGTGGTGTCCGGGCTTGACACCGGAATCACCCGGGTCGACCCCTTCAAGGACATGAAGAACCGGCCCCAGGCCGGGCACGGGATGAACGTGCTCGTCGTCGGCACCGACGGGCGGGACCGGATCACCCCCGAGGAGAAGGCGAAGTACCGGCTCGGCGGGGCGCCGTGCCGCTGCACCGACACCGTCATGCTCGTCCACATCTCCGAGGACCGGGAGCGGGCGAGCGTGGTCAGCCTGCCCCGCGACTCGTACGCGGAGATGCCCGAGCACACGGACCTGATCAGCGGCAAGGCGCACCGGGCCCATCCGGTCAAGCTGAACGCGGCCTACGCGGAGGGCGGGCCCGGGCTGACCGTGCGGACCGTGGAGTCGATGACCGGAGTGAAGATCGACCACTACCTGGAGGTCGACTTCACCAGCTTCATGCGGACCGTGGACGCGATCGGCGGGGTGCAGATCTGTACGACCCGCCCGCTGAAGGACGCGTACACGGGGCTCGACCTGGCCCCCGGCACCCATGAGCTCGACGGCGGCCAGGCCCTGCAGTACGTGCGCTCCCGGCACATCGACGGGGCCGCCGACATCGGCCGGATGCAGCGGCAGCAGCGGTTCCTGGCGGCGCTGATCGAGCGGACCACGAGCGGCGGGGTGCTGCTCAACCCGGTGCGGTTCCGCGAGGTGGCCACGACGATGCTGAGCTCCGTGCGGGCCGACGAGGACTTCGGCACGGACCAGTTGCTGGCCCTCGCCAAGGCCATGCACGGCTTCACCCCGGCCTCCTCGGAGTTCGTGTCGGTGCCGATCGGTGACATGAGCTTCCCGGTGAAGGGCATCGGATCCACCGTGAAGTGGGACGCCGCCAAGGCCCAGAAGCTCTTCCAGGCACTGCGGGAGGACCGCCCGCTGGCCCCGGCCGCGCCGAAGGCCACGAGCTCCGCCAAGGCGCCGAAGGCGGTCGTCGTCGACGTGGCCCCGCGCACGATCCGCGTGCAGGTCTACAACGGGACCCGCACGGACGGGCTGGGTCGCAAGGTGGACGACGCCTTGCGCGCGACCGGCTTCGACACCACCCGCACCCCGATGACCGGGGCCGCCCAGAAGCACGGGCGGACCGTCGTGGAGTACGACCCGCGCTGGGACCGGTCGGCGAAGTCCTTGGCGGCGGCGCTGCCGGGGGCGGAGATGCGGGCGGTGGCGGGGCGGGGCGGGACGCTCCGGGTGACGGTGGGGAGCGACTTCAAGGGGGTGACGGCAGTGCGGGCCGAGGAGCCGAGGAAGCCCTTCGAGGCCGTGACCGGGGACCAGGTGGTGTGCCCGTGAGCCCGGCGGCCCACCCGGGTGGCACGCCCGGGACGACGGAGGGGGCGGAACGATTCGCCCCGTCCCGGCGCGGCCCTCAGTCCTCGTAGCCCTCGGCCGCCCGGCGCTCGCGCAGTTCCTTGATGGCCTGCCGGCGGGCCAGGCGGTGGGTGCGGCGGATCTGGGCCTCCTGGTTGCGGCGCTTGTCCCGCTCGGTCTCCGGAATGACCTCGGGGACCCGGCGGGGCTTGCCCTCCGCGTCGACGGCCGCGAAGACGAGGTACGCGGAGCCGACCTGGGTGGCGGGCGTGGACTCGTTCCAGCGCTCGGCCATGACCCGCACGCCGACCTCCATCGAGGACCGTCCGGTCCAGTTGACCTGGGCCTTCACGTGCACCAGGTCGCCGACCCGGACCGGCTCCAGGAAGACCATCTCGTCCATGGAGGCGGTCACGGCGGGACCGCCCGAGTGCCGGCCCGCGACGGCGCCGGCGGCGTCGTCCACCAACTTCATGATCACGCCACCGTGCACCGTGCCCAGGAGGTTGGTGTCGTGGCTGGTCATGATGTGGCTGAGGGTGGTGCGGGAGGCGGAGGTGGGCTTGCCCGGAATATCGCCCTGATCTGTCATGCCCTCCACCTTATGCCGGGTCCCGCCCCCGTCCCCGTTCGGTCCCCTTTGCATCAGCTTGGCAACAGCACCGGTCCGATCTTCTACCCGGACTGTCGCCGCGAAAGCCCTGCCCGGCAGACTGGGCCACATGAATGACTGGCCCGATGACGGCGGACACGGCCGCGGCAACCCGCACTCCCAGCCCGAGGGACCCCGCCGGATGAGCCACGTGCAGCGCCCGCAGGTTCCGCAGCAGCCGCCGCGTCACGACGGCGGCCAGGCCTACAACCCGAACTACACGCAGGCGCGGAACGAGGGCTACGACTCCGGTTACAACACCGGACAGGTCTACGGCGCCGCGCAGGGCGGCGGCCGGGACGGCGTTCCCCCGCAGCACTCCCCGCAAGGGCCGGGGCGTCCCGCGCCGGACTGGCGCAAGCGGATCAAGATCGGCTCGATCGTGCTGGTGGTCGGCGGCCTCGTCTGGGGCATCGGCACCTATGCCTGGGCCAGCTCCCAGATGCGCAACGAGGTCGACCTCTCCAAGGTCATCGAGCGGCCGGAGGAGGGGGACTGCACGACGTACCTGATCGTCGGCTCCGACAGCCGCGAGGGCATGACCGCCGAGGAGAAGAAGAAGCTCCACACCGGCTCCGCGGAGGGCAAGCGGACCGACTCGATGATGATCCTCGCGGCCTGCTCCAGCGGGAACACGATGGTCTCGCTGCCCCGTGACTCCTGGGTGACGATCCCGAACTTCGTGGGCTCCGAGTCGGGCAAGTCGTATCCGGCCCGCGGCGGTTCGAAGCTGAACGCGGCCTATGCGATGGACGGCCCCGAACTGCTCGTCCGCACGGTCGAGTACAACACCGGGCTGCGCATCGACCACTACGCGGAGATCGGCTTCGCCGGCTTCGCCAACATCGTGGACGCGCTCGGCGGCGTCGAGATGAACATCGAGAAGGGCTTCAAGGACAAGAAGTCCGGCGCGGACTTCCAGGCCGGCACGCAGACCCTCAACGGCGAGCAGGCCCTTGCCTTCGTCCGCACCCGGTACGCCTTCGCCGAGTCGGACCTGGCGCGGACGAAGAACCAGCAGAAGTTCCTCTCCGCCCTCGCCAACCAGGCGGCGACGCCGGGCACGATCCTCAACCCGTTCGCGCTGTACCCGACGCTCGGCGCCGGCCTGGACACCCTGATCGTGGACGAGGACATGTCGCTGTACGACCTCGGGAAGATGTTCTTCGCGATGAAGGGCATCAGCGGGGGCGACGGCACGTCCATGAACATCCCGATCTCGGGCACCGCACCGCAGAACTCCCTCAAGTGGGACATGCCGAAGGTGAAGCAGCTCGTCCAGCAGATCAAGAACGACGAGAAGGTCACCGTCACGTCGAACCGGTGACGGGACGGCGCGGGGAGGACGCCCCCGGAGGGGTGCCCTCCCCGCCTCCGCTCACGGGAGGTTGCGGGCCATGACGATGCGCTGGACCTGGTTGGTGCCTTCGTAGATCTGGGTGATCTTGGCGTCGCGCATCATGCGCTCGACGGGGTAGTCGCGGGTGTAGCCGTAGCCGCCGAGGAGTTGGACGGCGTCGGTGGTGACCTCCATGGCGACGTCGGAGGCGAAGCACTTGGCGGCGGCGCCGAAGAAGGTCAGGTCGGCGTCGACGCGTTCGGACTTGGCGGCGGCGGCGTAGGTGAGCTGGCGGGCGGCTTCCAGCTTCATCGCCATGTCGGCGAGCATGAACTGCACGCCCTGGAAGTCGGCGATCGGCCTGCCGAACTGCTTGCGTTCGGTGACGTAGCCCTTGGCGTAGTCGAGGGCGCCCTGGGCGATGCCGATGGCCTGGGCGGCGATGGTGACGCGGGTG
>NZ_JBHYMF010000312.1:0-5136 GCF_042742855.1 Streptomyces sp. NPDC058877
GGCAGGAGGTCCCCAGGGCGGACGGGTCGACGCGGCCGTCACCGTGCGGAACCCCGCCGACCCCGCCGACCCAGGCGGAACCCCGCCCGGCCCCGGCGTGCCGGGCCGGCCCTACACCCGTGCGGTGGGCTTCCGCGCCTCGATCAGGGTCCGTGCGGAGTGGGCCACGAACGGCCCCTCCGTACGGATCCGTGCGTCCAACTGACGCAACCGGGGCAGCTGCGCCTCGACCGCGAACCCCGGCACGATCCAGATGACCTTGCGCAAGAACCAGACGACCGCGCCGACGTCGTGGAATTCCACGCGCAGCCGTTCGGCGCGCACGTCCACCACGTCGAGCCCGGCGGCGCGCGCCGCGGCGGCCTCGTCGTCGGGGTGACGGGCCCGGGCCGCCTCGGGCTGCGGCCCGAGGAACCACTCGACCAGTTCCCACATGCTGGAGGGGCCCACGTGCTGGGCGAGGTAGCTGCCGCCCGGGCGCAGGACCCGGGCGATCTCCGTCCACCACACGGTGGCCGGATGACGACTGGTGACGAGGTCGAACGCGGAGTCGCCGAAGGGCAGCGGCGGCTCGTCGGGGTCGGCGACGACGACCACCCCCCGGGGATGGAGCCGTTCGGTGGCCCGTGCGACGTTCGGGGGCCACGACTCGGTCGCCGCCATCGTGGGCGGCAGCGCCGGAACCGTGTCCAGCACCTCCCCGCCGCCCGTCTGGATGTCCAGCCCCGCCGACGCGGTGGCGAGCCGTTTCGCGAGGAGCCGGTGGTACCCCCACGACGGCCGCTCCTCGCTGGCCCGGCCGTCGAGCCAGGAAAAGTCCCAGCCGTCGACCGGAGCCCCGGAGGCTTCCGCGACGAGGTCTTCGAAGGTGCGCGTCATCCCTGCATGATCACACCTTGCGGAGCCGCGGTCCTGCTCATTTCCCGGGCGTCGGAAACCCGGCGGGCCCGCACCTTCGTTCCGCGGGGAACAATGACCGCATGGACGAGGACCACCGGGCCGTCAGGGCCGCACTGCTCGCCGGGCTGCGGCTCGACCGGGTGGCGGCCGAGGCGGCCACCACGGTCGGCGGGCTCCCCGCCTACGGAGGGCTGGACCGGTCGGAGACGGGTCGGGAGTTGCTGGCCGTCATGGAGACCGCGCTCGTCGCACTCGTGGCGGGCCGCGCCCCCTCGGACCACGAGCGCGCGGAGTTCGTCGACTTCGGCGCTCGCCGCGCCGATCAGGGCGTCCCCCTCGAACCGCTCCTGGAAGCCTTCCGCCTCACCTCGCGCCACGCCTTCGACGCCCTGTACGCGGCGGCCGGCGGGCACGCCGAGTCCGCCGTCGCCCTTGCGCTCACCCGCGACTTCTGGCTCTGCTGTGATCATGTGTCGGCGGCGGTGATCGAGGGGCACCGCCGCCGCGGGGCGGAGCGACTGGGGAACGGCGGGGAGCGGAGCGAGCTGCTGGGCAGGCTGCTCGACGGCGCACTTCCGCCGGAGCGACTGCCGGCGACCATCCGGGCCCTCGGACTGGACCCGGCCGGAGAGTACCTGGCCTTCCACGCCGTGCCCGCGCCCGGACAGGACCCGGCCCTCGTCGAGCGCACGCTGCGCGGACACGCCACGGTGCTGCGCGTGGAGGGGGCACCGGATTTCGGCCCGGAGCCCGGGAGCGCGGCAGCGGGCCGCCGGGTCGTCGGGCTGGCCGAGCCCGGGAGGCTGTCCGGGGTGCCGCTTCCGGTCGGACTCGGCCGCGCCCTGCCCCCGGCCCGCGCGCACGAGTCCCTCCGCCAGGCGCGCCGGGCCGGTGAACTCGCCGCGGCCTTCGACGTCCGACGCCCCGTGACGGAGGGCGAGTTCCCCCTGCACGCCGCCGTGCTGGCCCTACCGGCCACCGGCGAACAGCTGGTGGACCGTTGCTTCGGCCACACGGACGGGAGCCGCCGGACGACCCTGGTCCGCACCCTGGACGCCTATCTGGCGGCCGGCGCCAATGCCGAGGCCGCGGCAGCCACCCTGTACGTCCACCCCAACACCCTCCGGTACCGGCTGCGCACCTTCGCCGCGGCCACCGGGCTCGAACCGGGCAGCCCCGAGGACTCCCTGCAGATCTGGTGGGCCCTGCGCCACCTGGAGGCGGTCTCCCGGCTCCGGGGACGGACGGGCACGGAGGGAGGGCACGGACGGGACGCGAGGCGCGGGGGCGGCGGCTGACGCCCGCACGGCACCGCTTGTCGGCGCCGACAACTTCCCTCCCCCGCTCTTGGAGGTGGCTCCATGGCCGAGCGCGGGCGCGCGGGGCACCGTGGTGGGAACGACCCGTGGGCGAGGAGAGCGCCCCGAAGAGGGAACGGAAGGGACGGCGCCCCCATGCACCAGAAGTACGGCGACTACCAGAACGAGATCTATCTGAACGCGCTCTTCGGCGTCACCCCCTCCCTGCCCATGACCTTCGACGAACTCGAGACGAAGGCGCGGTCGGCCCTGCCGCCCTCGCTCTGGTCCTACGTGGCCGGCGGCGCCGGTGACGAGCACACCCAGGAGGCCAATGCCGCGGCCTTCCGGAAGTGGGGGCTCGTCCCCCGCATGATGGTCGGCGCCGCGGAACGCGACCTGTCGGTCGACCTCTTCGGCCTGACCTTGCCCTCCCCGCTGTTCATGGCACCGGTGGGGGTGATCGGACTGTGCGCCCAGGACGGACACGGCGACCTCGCGACGGCCCGTGCCGCCGCCCGCACCGGTGTTCCCATGATCGCCTCCACGCTCGGTGTCGATCCGATGGAAGGGGTGGCCGCCGCCTCCGGCGACACTCCCGGCTTCTTCCAGCTCTACACCCCCACCGACCGCGCCCTTGCGGAGAGCCTGGTGCACCGTGCGGAGGCGGCCGGCTTCCGGGGCATCGTCGTCACCCTCGACACCTGGATCACCGGCTGGCGGCCCCGTGACCTGGCCACCGGCAACTTTCCGCAGCTACGGGGGCACTGCCTGGCCAACTACACCTCCGACCCGGTCTTCCGGGCGCGCCTCGCCAAGGCACCGGAGGAGGACCTGCGCGCAGCCGTCGCCGAGTGGGCGGGCATCTTCGGCAAGCCGCTCGTCTGGGACGACCTCGCCTGGCTCCGCTCCCTCACGGACCTGCCGATCCTCCTCAAGGGAATCTGCCACCCCGAGGACGTGCGGCGGGCCCGGGACGGCGGCGTCGACGGCATCTACTGCTCCAACCACGGGGGACGCCAGGCCAACGGCGGACTGCCCGCCCTCGATGCGCTCCCCGGGGTCGTCGCCGCAGCAGAAGGCGTGCCCGTGCTCTTCGACTCCGGCGTCCGCACCGGCGCCGACGTCATCAAGGCCCTCGCCCTCGGCGCCACGGCGGTCGGCATCGGCCGGCCGTACGCCTACGGGCTCGCCCTCGGCGGCGAGGACGGCGTCGTCCACGTCCTCCGTTCCCTGCTCGCCGAAGCCGACCTGATCCTCGCCGTCGACGGGTATCCGACCCTGGACGCCCTCCGCTCGGACGGAGCCCTGCGGCCCGTCGCGGCCTGAGGCGCGCCCGGACCACGACGGGCGGCGACGCGGCGCCCGTTCCTCCACGTGCGCAGGCGATCCGGCCCGCCCGGTGGCGGCTTTCCGACCGTCCTGCCGGTGCCACGCCGGGGAAGGGCGCCAGCGGCCGGGCGTGTCGAGCACGCCCGGCGGGCGGCAGTAGAATCGACCCCCGTGGCGGATACTCAGTACGAAGACCTGTTGAGACTGGTGCTCACCTCCGGTACGGCCAAGGCGGACCGGACGGGCACGGGCACCCGGAGTGTCTTCGGACACCAACTCCGCTACGACCTCTCACAGGGGTTCCCGTTGGTCACCACCAAGAAGGTGCACCTCAAGTCGATCGTGTACGAGCTGCTGTGGTTCCTGCGCGGCGACTCGAACGTCGGCTGGCTGCGGGAGAACGGCGTCACCATCTGGGACGAGTGGGCCGACGAGGAGGGCGAGCTCGGCCCGGTCTACGGGGTGCAGTGGCGCTCCTGGCCCACGCCCGACGGGCAGCACGTCGACCAGATCAGCCAGGTCCTCGACACCCTGCGGCGTGACCCGGATTCCCGCCGGATGATCGTCTCCGCCTGGAACGTCGCCGAGCTGGACCGGATGGCCCTCGCCCCGTGCCACGCCTTCTTCCAGTTCTACGTTGCCGGCGGCAAGCTCTCCTGCCAGCTGTACCAGCGCAGCGCCGACCTGTTCCTGGGCGTCCCCTTCAACATCGCCAGCTACGCCCTGCTCACCCACATGGTGGCGCAGCAGACGGGCCTGGAGCCGGGCGATTTCATTTGGACCGGTGGTGACTGCCACATCTACGACAACCACGTCACCCAGGTCACCGAGCAGCTCTCGCGCGCCCCGTTCGACTTCCCCGAACTGCGTCTCCGCAAGGCCGACTCGATGTTCGACTACGCCTATGCCGACGTGGAGGTGCTGGACTACCGGCACCACCCGGCGATCAAGGCTCCGGTCGCGGTATGAGCGGCGAGGCGAACGAGCACGTGCACATCGGACTGATCTGGGCGCAGAGCACCAGCGGCGTGATCGGCGCGGACAACGGCATCCCGTGGCGTCTCTCCGAAGACATGGCGCACTTCAAGGCCACGACCCTCGGGCAGCCGGTGATCATGGGGCGCAAGACCTGGGACTCGTTGCCCGCGCGGTTCCGTCCGTTGCCCGGCAGGCGCAACGTCGTGGTGACGCGCGACCCCCAGTGGGCGGCCGAGGGCGCGGAGCGCGCCGGATCCATCGACACCGCGCTGGCCCTGGTCTCCGAGTCGCCCGCCCCCGCCGGTGGGGCGGCAACGGCCTGGGTGATCGGCGGTGGCGAGGTGTACCGCGCGGCCCTGCCGTACGCGAGGACGCTCTCGGTGACCGAGGTCGACACCCCGGTGACCGGGGACACCCACGCCCCGCCCATCGAGCCGGCGTGGCAGATCACCGCGGACACCGGCTGGCTCCGCTCCACGTCGGAGCTCCGCTACCGCATCCGCAGCTACACCCGCCCGTAGGGGACGCGCCCCGTCGCAGGCAGGCGGGAGCGTGCTGCACGGAAGCTCCCGCAGCACGCCCCGGGCCGGCCGCACACGACCGCGAAACCGCCGGCGCCCCCGGCGGC
>NZ_JBHYMF010000313.1:0-5112 GCF_042742855.1 Streptomyces sp. NPDC058877
AGACGCCACCAGGCAACAGCCCGACAAAGCCACTACCAACGACGGTCCGCCAACGAACCCACCGGGTAGATCACAAAACCGCACTGGAGTACTAGGGCCAGCAGCAGGACCTTGGGCAGGATTGCCGCAGCCATCATGGCACCGAGCCAAACGGCGGAGGCGTCTCGTGCCACGAGACTGAGAGCCAGTGCGGTCGGCACCACCGCGTCACCGATGAGGGAGACGGCCCGACTGAGGAAGAACCGCCTGAAGACGGGCGTCTTAAGAAGACGCGAGAACTCTGGAGTGCCCTTCTCAGTAGTCTTTACGGACACGTTATCGAGCTTTCGGCCCGTTTCCCCGAACATCGGTGGCCAAGAATCGCCGTCCGGGAAACTTCGGGCCACACTACCACGGTCGATCTATCTATTCCGAGCACCGTTACCGCATCCCCCGCACAGGTCCTGCCTGCAATTGGAATCTCTAAACGATCAAGACGTTAAGCATCCATCCATTGAGACGTCAAGAGAGTTCGCCCAGGGCTGATTCATAGTCGTCGTTGGGAAACATCCGGGCTGTTCAGGGCCAGGGCTTGATCAAGTTCCCTGGGTGTCCGGGTTGTTGGTGATGCCCAGGAGCGGGAGGGCTCGTTCGGGCTGGTCGCGGATTGCGCGGGTGGTCTTGGCGATGTTGACGGCTCCGAGGGTTTTGAGCAGGTCGATGGCGAGGTTGCGGAAGGTGGCCATGGCGCGGGGTGCGGTGCCGGTGTGGAGGCGTCCTCGGCGTAGGTCACGTCTCTCACATGGTGCAGGGCCTCGACGGCCCAGTGGCCGCGGACGGCGGCGGCGAGTTCGGCCGGGGTGGTCTGGTGGGCGTCGAGGCTGGTGACGGCGTAGATGGTCTCGTGGCTTTCGCGCTCGCCGGTCTGTTTGCGGCGTCGGTGGACGCGGAGGGCGAGGCGGCCGTGGGGGAAGGCGATCCCGCCGAGTTCGTCGGCGATGCCGCAGGTCTTGATCGAGCGGGACTCCCGGCGGCCGTGTCCGGCAGAGGAAGCGGTGTGCTGGACGGCGATGTCAGGCCAGGGCAGGGCGGCGAGTTGCCGGTGGGCGGTCGGCTGATTCCGCTTGATCATGGCGATGTAGTGGGCGTTCTTCGTCTCGACCAGCACAAAGGTCCTCTGGCGCGGCCCCTTCATCCAGGGCCCGGCCGACGCCCCGCTGCGTGTAACGGAAAAGGCCTACCACCTGAGTCTCTGAATACCCCAGCGACTGCGGGAACGCCTGGCCCTCACCACCAACCGGGACAAGGGACGGGGCGCCGCCCGCAAGCCGCTACGGGCCGCGACGGACAGTGGCGCAGGCAGATGGCCCGGACCTTCGACGACCTCGCCACAGCCCTGCGCAACGAGGGCCGTGCCGGAGTGAAGCCCCAGTGCACGGCCGGTGTACACGCACTGGTTCTGCTGCGCGACGCTCCCCACATGCTCGGTAACGACCGCTACGAACAGTCGGCCCCGTACGAGGGGCCGAAGCCCCGTCTCCTGCCATCAGCAGTCATAGCGCGGTAGCGTCGGGACCCACCACCCACCATTCGGACGGGACGCAGGACGGATGATGAGCACAGCCCCCAACTACCACGGCATCGACGACCCCGAAAAAGCACTCAAGTACGCCGTCCAGCACATCCGAGGCGACCGCGCCCAGATCATCGAGGGAATCATCGAGCCCGTGTCGCCGACCTGGGACCACGAAGCCGCAGCCGAGACCATCCGCGACCAGATCCGGCCCCGCGCCCGCGAACTGGGCTGCGTCACCGGATCCGGCAACCTCGACCTTCCCGGCTCGTCGAACTGGTACGTCCCCGACATCGCCGTCGTCCCTGCCGCCCAGGCCAAGGGGGCCGCCGCGCTCCTTCCCGAGGACACCCTCCTCATCGTCGAGGTCACCTCCGAGTCGAACCGGGACACCGACCGGGTCGTGAAGCGAAAGAGGTACGCCGAGTACTACGCCCCGCTCTACCTCGTGGTCGACCGGCTGCTGGACGAGGATGGCGCCGAGGTCTCCTACCAGATGGTCCGTGGCTACGTCGCTGCCCGCCGCGAGGAGATCCGGCTGGAGGCCGGCAAGGGTGTGGTCGACGCTTTCGTCCCGCAGAGCCACAGGCCCGGCTCCGAGGCCGAAGTCGACTTCGGGGACGTCACGGTCAAGCTGGCCGGCGAGCTGGTGACCTGCTACTTGTTCGCGTTCCGGATGTCGTACTCGGGCAAGGCCGTCCACCGCGTCTTCGCCTCGGCGGGGCAGGAGGCGTTCTTCGAAGGCCACGTTCACGCTCTCACCGTGCTGGGCGGGGTGCCGACCGGGAAGGTCCGCTATGACAACCTTAGGGCGGCGGTCGCCCAGGTGCTGGGCCTCTCACGCCGCCGGGTGGAGGCCGAACGCTGGACCGCCTTCCGCTCGCACTACCCGTTGACTGAACTACTGGGGGCGTCTTAGCAGGTCAGTGACCCTTCGGCCGGATCGTCGTTGGGCTGGCCGTGGAGTCATCGAGAGACCTGTCCGTCCTGTCTGTGCCCTTGATCGGCGAGCTGGTGGCCACGGCCGATCCGTGGGAGCCCTACCGGCTCGTCGGTCCGGAGGGGACGCCGGTTGAGGGAGTCGCTGCCTTCCTGAGGGACCTGCAGGCGGCCGGGCGGCCAGCGACAACGGCTCGTTCCTACGGGATGGACCTGTTGCGCTGGTACCGCTTCCTTTGGGCCGTCGACGTGCCGTGGGATCGCGCCGAGCGTATCGAGGCCAGGGACTTCTCCCGCTGGTTGCAGATCGCTGGGCAGCCGTCCCGTCGGCACTGGCGGCGCCCGGACCAGGCTGGCCGGTGGGCTGCCGGCGGGAAGCCGTACGCGACGTCGGTCCGTACGCACAGCGAGACGGTGCTGCGGACCTTCTACGACTTCCACCGCGATGCCGGCACCGGGCCGGTCCTCAACCCGTTTCCGCTGGACCGCTCGCGGCGGGGGCGGCGAGCGCATGCTCACCGCAACCCGATGGATCCGCCGCGCAACGAACGCATCGGCCTCTACCGGCCGAGGCTGCCGCAGCGGATTCCTCGCAGCGTCCCGGACGCGGAGTTCAACGAGATCTTCGCCCGGCTGCCCTCTCACCGTGACCGGGCCCTGGTCGCCTTCTACGTCTCCACCGGCGCCCGGGCCAGCGAGTTGCTGTCCGCGTGGCAGGGCGGGGTCGACCCCGGCCGGCAGCTGATCAGCGTGGTCCGCAAGGGCACCGGCGAGATCCAGGAGCTTCCGGCCTCGACGGACGCGTTCGTCTGGCTGCGGCTCTATCAGCTGGAGCTGGAGGACGCGATCCCGAAGGGGCGGCGGTTTCCTCTGTGGTGGACGTTGCGCAACCCGTCACGGCCGCTGACCTACCACGCGGCACACCGAATGTTCGAGCGGGCCAACAACAAGGCCGGCACCGAGGCGACGCTGCATGCCCTACGGCACACCGCCGCCTACCGAATGGCCGAGGACCCCGGCCTCCCACTTACCGATGTCCAATACGTCCTCGGACATGCACAGTTGACTACCACTCAGATCTATCTCACGCCCCGCAAGGAGGAGGTCATTCGGCGGCTGCTGGCCCACCATGCCGAGCAGACGAGACAGGCCGCCGCTCGCACTGCACCCGCCGCTGCCCCTGGCTACTCGGCCGAGTCGCTGGACGTGCTGTTCGGGACGGCCCACTGATGACCATGACGCTGGAGACCGCGCAGGCCGCGGCGGCTTCACCGCCGCGGCCAGTCACGGGGTTGGTCCGAGCGCGTCCGCGGGAGGACGCATGGCCCGCGACCGGGCAGAGCCGCGAGGAGGTCTGGGGCCGACTGGCCGCCGAGCCCTTCGCCCCGGCCTGTGACAACAACGGTCGCAAGTTCGGGCTCGGCCTGCTGCTGGACTGGCTCGCCGATCAGCCCGGCACCACCTGGCAGGAGCGTTGGCTGGCCAGCGGCGCCGACGATGACGGCGCCAACTGGCGGGAGATCCCGCTGCGTTGGATGCGTGAGCGCGGACACGAGGTCCCCTGGCGCCAGGAGTCCTTCTTCCGGGCGGTGCACCCCGCTCTTTGCGCCGACCTCGTCCGGCCTTCACTGCCCTGGTTGATCACCTCGTCGCTTCGCAGCAGCGCGCTCGTCGGCATGCTCGCCCAGCACCGCGACCCGGCCGGCTTCGCCCGGCTGCGGGAACGCTGCGCTACGGATCCGAGCGTCAACACGGCCGCGGCGACCCGCACCGCCTACCGCGCTGCCCAGATCCTCGTCGCCAAGGGCGGCATCATCGCCGACATCGTCCCGGGCGACGTCCTGGAGCTGCTGGACATCGAGGCCGATCTGCGTGGCACCTCCGTCGGAGCCACCCACCTGTTCTATCGGGTCCTGCACGACCTGGACGTCTTCGACGCTCAGGCCCCGGCGACGCTGCGCGAACTGCGGACGAGCGGACAGCGCACGCCCGAGGAGCTGATCGACCGCTACGGCATCACCTGCCGCCCCGTCCGCGACCTTCTCGTCGACTACCTGCGAGAACGCCAGCCGGCACTGGACTACAACAGCCTGGATGCGCTGTCCTACTACCTGGCCAAGCTGTTCTGGTCCGACCTGGAACGGCACCACCCGGGCATCGACAGCCTGCACCTGCCGACGGATGTCGCCGACGCCTGGAAGCAACGGCTTCGCACCACCACCAAGACCGTCCGCACCCCGGACGGCCGCCGGATCACCACCGAGGCACCTCGCATCAACTACCGCGAGTGCCTCACCCCGGTGCGGGCCTTCTACCTGGACCTGGCGCACTGGGCCGTCGAAGATCCCGCCCGCTGGGCCGGCTGGGTCGCCCCCTGCCCGATCGGCAGCGAGGAGATCAACCGCAAGAAGGATAAGCGGCGCCGCAAATCACGGATGGATGCCCGCACCCGCGAGCGCCTGCCCGTGCTGCCGGTCCTGGTCCGCAGCGTCGACCAGCGGCGCAAGGACGCCGCCGTCGTGCTGGCGGGACCTGTCCCCGAGTGGTGGACACCTCTGATCCCGGCCCCGCCAGGGGTCGGGTAGGAGGCATCTTTTATGGTGATGAAGGTCTACTCGCCC
>NZ_JBHYMF010000314.1:1741-5030 GCF_042742855.1 Streptomyces sp. NPDC058877
CGCTTGGCACGTTGTTGGGTGTCTGAGGATGCGGCCGTGAGGTTGTGTCTTCGAGGATGCCGGCCCCAGTGAACTTGTTGCTTTGTGCGGCAGGGTGATGGGTGGCTGGTCGTTGTTTGAGAACTACACAGTGGACGCGAGCATCTGTGGCCAAGTTTTTAAGGGCGCACGGTGGATGCCTTGGCACCAGGAACCGATGAAGGACGTGGGAGGCCACGATAGTCCCCGGGGAGCCGTCAACCAGGCTTTGATCCGGGGGTTTCCGAATGGGGAAACCCGGCAGTCGTCATGGGCTGTCACCCATGCCTGAACACATAGGGCATGTGGAGGGAACGAGGGGAAGTGAAACATCTCAGTACCCTCAGGAAGAGAAAACAACCGTGATTCCGGGAGTAGTGGCGAGCGAAACCGGATGAGGCCAAACCGTATGCGTGTGATACCCGGCAGGGGTTGCGCATGCGGGGTTGTGGGATCTCTTTTTCACAGTCTGCCGGCTGTGAGGCGAGTCAGAAACCGTATGGATAGGCGAAGGACATGCGAAAGGTCCGGCGTAGAGGGTAAGACCCCCGTAGCTGAAATTCATGCGGCTCGTTTAAGAGACACCCAAGTAGCACGGGGCCCGAGAAATCCCGTGTGAATCTGGCGGGACCACCCGTTAAGCCTAAATATTCCCTGGTGACCGATAGCGGATAGTACCGTGAGGGAATGGTGAAAAGTACCGCGGGAGCGGAGTGAAATAGTACCTGAAACCGTGTGCCTACAAGCCGTGGGAGCGTCGGATGCAGCTTGCTGTATCTCGTGACTGCGTGCCTTTTGAAGAATGAGCCTGCGAGTTTGCGGTGTGTTGCGAGGTTAACCCGTGTGGGGAAGCCGTAGCGAAAGCGAGTCCGAATAGGGCGTTTCAGTAGCACGCTCAAGACCCGAAGCGGAGTGATCTAGCCATGGGCAGGTTGAAGCGGAGGTAAGACTTCGTGGAGGACCGAACCCACCAGGGTTGAAAACCTGGGGGATGACCTGTGGTTAGGGGTGAAAGGCCAATCAAACTCCGTGATAGCTGGTTCTCCCCGAAATGCATTTAGGTGCAGCGTCGTGTGTTTCTTGCCGGAGGTAGAGCACTGGATAGGCGATGGGCCCTACCGGGTTACTGACCTTAGCCAAACTCCGAATGCCGGTAAGTGAGAGCACGGCAGTGAGACTGTGGGGGATAAGCTCCATGGTCGAGAGGGAAACAGCCCAGAGCATCGACTAAGGCCCCTAAGCGTACGCTAAGTGGGAAAGGATGTGGAGTCGCAGAGACAACCAGGAGGTTGGCTTAGAAGCAGCCACCCTTGAAAGAGTGCGTAATAGCTCACTGGTCAAGTGATTCCGCGCCGACAATGTAGCGGGGCTCAAGCGTACCGCCGAAGTCGTGTCATTGCAGTACATACCCCCAACGGGGACTGTGATGGGTAGGGGAGCGTCGTGTGCCGGGTGAAGCAGCCGCGGAAGCGAGTTGTGGACGGTTCACGAGTGAGAATGCAGGCATGAGTAGCGATACACACGTGAGAAACGTGTGCGCCGATTGACTAAGGGTTCCTGGGTCAAGCTGATCTGCCCAGGGTAAGTCGGGACCTAAGGCGAGGCCGACAGGCGTAGTCGATGGACAACCGGTTGATATTCCGGTACCCGCTTTGAAACGCCCAATATCGAGCCCATTAATGCTAAGGCCGTGAAGCCGTCCCGGAGCCTTCGGGCAAAGGGAAGTGGTGGAGCCGTCGACCCAAGGTGGTAGTAGGTAAGCGATGGGGTGACGCAGGAAGGTAGTCCAGCCCGGGCGGTGGTTGTCCCGGGGTAAGGGTGTAGGGCGTTGTGTAGGCAAATCCGCACAACATGAGCCTGAGACCTGATGCCGAGCCGATTGTGGTGAAGTGGATGATCCTATGCTGTCGAGAAAAGCCTCTAGCGAGTTTCATGGCGGCCCGTACCCTAAACCGACTCAGGTGGTCAGGTAGAGAATACCGAGGCGTTCGGGTGAACTATGGTTAAGGAACTCGGCAAAATGCCCCCGTAACTTCGGGAGAAGGGGGGCCACGTCTGGTGATGAGTCTTGCACTCTGAGCTGGGGGTGGCCGCAGAGACCAGCGAGAAGCGACTGTTTACTAAAAACACAGGTCCGTGCGAAGCCGTAAGGCGATGTATACGGACTGACGCCTGCCCGGTGCTGGAACGTTAAGGGGACCGGTTAGCTGACTTTCGGGTTGGCGAAGCTGAGAACTTAAGCGCCAGTAAACGGCGGTGGTAACTATAACCATCCTAAGGTAGCGAAATTCCTTGTCGGGTAAGTTCCGACCTGCACGAATGGCGTAACGACTTCTCGACTGTCTCAACCATAGGCCCGGTGAAATTGCACTACGAGTAAAGATGCTCGTTTCGCGCAGCAGGACGGAAAGACCCCGGGACCTTTACTACAG
Organism: Streptomyces sp. NPDC058877; assembly: GCF_042742855.1. Taxonomy (NCBI): domain Bacteria; kingdom Bacillati; phylum Actinomycetota; class Actinomycetes; order Kitasatosporales; family Streptomycetaceae; genus Streptomyces; species Streptomyces sp. NPDC058877. The sequence continues at coordinate 4,192 of NZ_JBHYMF010000314.1, forward strand.
TTTGATATTGGTGTTCGGTTCGGCTTGTGTAGGATAGGTGGGAGACTGTGAAGCGGCCACGCCAGTGGTTGTGGAGTCGTCGTTGAAATACCACTCTGGTCGTGCTGGATGTCTAACCTCGGTCCGTGATCCGGATCAGGGACAGTGTCTGATGGGTAGTTTAACTGGGGCGGTTGCCTCCCAAAGGGTAACGGAGGCGCCCAAAGGTTCCCTCAGCCTGGTTGGCAATCAGGTGTTGAGTGTAAGTGCACAAGGGAGCTTGACTGTGAGACCGACGGGTCGAGCAGGGACGAAAGTCGGGACTAGTGATCCGGCGGTGGCTTGTGGAAGCGCCGTCGCTCAACGGATAAAAGGTACCCCGGGGATAACAGGCTGATCTTCCCCAAGAGTCCATATCGACGGGATGGTTTGGCACCTCGATGTCGGCTCGTCGCATCCTGGGGCTGGAGTCGGTCCCAAGGGTTGGGCTGTTCGCCCATTAAAGCGGTACGCGAGCTGGGTTTAGAACGTCGTGAGACAGTTCGGTCCCTATCCGCTGTGCGCGTAGGAATATTGAGAAGGGCTGTCCCTAGTACGAGAGGACCGGGACGGACGAACCTCTGGTGTGCCAGTTGTCCTGCCAAGGGCATGGCTGGTTGGCTACGTTCGGGAGGGATAACCGCTGAAAGCATCTAAGCGGGAAGCCTGCTTCGAGATGAGTATTCCCACCTCCTTGAGAGGGTAAGGCTCCCAGTAGACGACTGGGTTGATAGGCCGGATGTGGAAGCCCAGTAATGGGTGGAGCTGACCGGTACTAATAGGCCGAGGGCTTGTCCTCAGTTGCTCGCGTCCACTGTGTT
>NZ_JBHYMF010000315.1:0-4999 GCF_042742855.1 Streptomyces sp. NPDC058877
ACGGCACAACAACTTGCCGCAATCGCCGGGCACGATCTCGCGAGCTCATGACCCGCACCAAGATCAAGGAGTTATTTATCGACAGCTCCCTGGCCACAGCGGGCTGTTGAAGGGCCACGTGATCGGTACTCGGCACCGGCAGCACAGAATGCGGTCAGGCTCCTCTCGCGTTCACGCCCACCCGGCGCCGCAGCGTGAACCCGCCGGTTTGGATGTTCGCGGTGATCGGGTAGAACAGCTCGGCAACCAGGGCCTGCGGTCGCTCGGGCGAGGACGGGCTGGGGCCTTCTGCGACCTCGAGGAGCGCGAGGCGTCTGCGGTGGAGCACGGCGAGGAAGGCCGCTACGAGCGGGTCACGGTCGGAGTTATTGAGTCGAAACTATCTGGTTGCCTTGTTCGTTGAGGTGGTGTGATTGAGCTTAGCTTGACTCTGACGCGTAAATAACAGCAGGGCAGGGCAGGAGGGGTCGGGTTGGGGTCCAGGCCACGAGTCGTTCCCGCACCGGGCCGGGTGCCAGGTAGTCGACCAGGCTTTCCAGATGGGCCGTCAGGTTCTTGTGTCGCCGCAGCTCGCGGATCTGCCCGGTGGGAAAGTCGCCCCAGCCTTCGGCGAGAGCAGCGGCCTGCGGGGGCGTGAAGGACAGTGCGTCGAGCGTGTCGGACGCCAGCGCCTCGGGACTCCAGTCGGGGTCCGTGTCGTCGGGGCCCAGCTGGTCGATCACCCACATGCGGAGCATGAAGTCCTGCTGAGCCACGCGCGCAGGATGTCCCTCGGCATGGTCGAGCATGCGTCGGTTCGCGAGCAGCGACAGCTTCGCCCACTGGCGACGGGCTTCCTGGGGATGGCTGGAGTTGTAGGCCTGTCCCTGCGCGGCGACGCGTGCTGTCTCAAGTTGCTGACCGCGGGCGTCATGGACGAACGTCTGGAGCTGGCCGAGCGTCCACGCCCTCAGATCGTGGCCTGGTTCTTCTCAATGTGCGTCGCTACTCAACGTCCCCGCTCCTGGTCGTAGGCATGCCGAGGATGATAGTGGCCTTCTGGAACTGAGCTGATTCCAACCTGCTGGCGATGTCCGTCGGTTGGGCGGCTCTGCGATGCGGTGAAGCTCCTGGTAGGAGGTGTCACGACCAAGATAAACCGTGCCCCACCAGGAGCTTCATCGTTGCGCAGAACTGTCCAACTCGCGGTCATCGCTGCCAGCTTGGAAAAGGCTCCTTGTACTGCAGGAGCGTGAGGGTGGCGAATGTCGCTTATTCCCTTCATATCCACGAATAATCTTCACTCGGCCATCACAACTTGCTTACGTGTCTTGCTTTCTGTGTCTACATATCGATCAACTGATCTCTCTTGATCATGTTCTGAGGGGGGCCTCCGTGCGTTTCGTGCGGCCTGTTTCCGTTGCAGTCGCTTTCGTGATGGCTGCACTCGCTGGTTCCGAAGGGCCTGCGGTCGCGCAGTCCCTGCGGGCTGGCCGCACTGTGGCGGGTGATGCCCCTGATCAGAAGTGGGGGTCTGCGGCCGGTCGGTCGCATGAATCCACAGGTGATGCCACTTCTACGGAGGCATCAGGGGGGCGGCCAGGTCACAACCCGGCCCCGGGAGAGTTGGCGCCCCTGCAGGAGCCGGCCTCCCCTCTCGCCGTACCGACGGCCCAAAGGCCGCCCGTGGCGCTGACAGCCGTCGCCGGTAACACGGAAACGCCTCGTGGGTTCGATGCCAAGTCCAGCCGGGAACTCGTCGGCGAGCGGCAGCGGACGGCCAAGACGTTCCAGAACGCTGATGGAACACTCACCACGCGGTTCTACGACGAGCCGGTCAACTTCCAAGAAGCATTGGGCGCTTGGAAGCCAGTGGACACGACTCTGAAGCCGGTTTCCCATGCGGGGCGCCTCGGGCGCGCCGTGAACATGCCTACTGACGGCTGGCGCATTGCTGCGGGTGAGACCGACTCGGCCTTCGCCGGATTCGCCGACGGCGCTCCCCTTGTCTCCATGAACACCGGCTCAGAAACCTCGGTCGGCTTCGCCATCCAAGGAGCGGCCCACGCCCAGGGTGAGGTTGAAGAGAGCACCATCACCTACAAAGAGGTGCTTCCGGGTTCCGATGTGCGGTTCATCGCGACAGGCGCTTCTGTCAAGGAGGTGCTCTACCTCAACAGCGTCGACGCGCCGACGGAGTGGACCTTCCCCCTCTATACGCAGGGGCTGACCGGATCTCTTGACCCTTCGGGTGCCGTCCTCTTCAAGGACTCTTCGGGCACTGTTCGGGCCCGAATACCCGCGGGATGGATGGAGGACTCGAACCTCGCTCCCAACTCGAACCAGGGCGAGATATCCAGCGGGGTTCGATACGACCTGCTTGATGTTGAAGGCGGCCAGGTTCTGAAGGTGAGCCTCGACAACGAATGGCTCCGCGACCCGCGCCGAGTCTTCCCCGTCAAGGTCGACCCGACCGTGGTCAGTGTGACCGCGGTCGCGGCCACGTCCGGCACCTTCGTGCAGTACCCCTACAACACCAACTTCGCCAGCGACACCAACATCAAGGCCGGAACCTATGATGCAGGTGGCCACAAGGCGGCCGGTTTCCTGCACTTCGCCGGTGTCGAGAGCACGCTGAAGAACGCCTGGGTACTCGGCGCCAGCCTCGCTCTCTACAACACCTGGTCGTACTCGTGTACGGCGCGGCCCGTGACGATCCATCCCATCACCTCCGCCTGGTCCGAGTCGACAACCTCCACCTACCCCGGCCCCCCGACCGGGGCGGCACTGGCATCGAAAAGCTTCACGCACGGATGGCGCCCTGAAGGGCAGACCTCGTACCCGTGCGGCGGCGCCGCGTGGGAAGGCATCAAGCTCGGCTCGGCGGGCCGGCAGCTCGTCGACGACTGGACCCACGGCCGCAAGAAGAACTACGGCCTCGCCGTCAAGGCGTCGACGACCGACTCGTACGCCTGGAAGAACTTCGGTTCCGACGACTACCCCAACGGCAAGCCCTCCCTCGACGTGACGTGGACCAAGTACGGCGCCACCTACAAGATAGGAACGCTCATCACACCCATGACCGCTACTTCTGAGGGCGCCCTTCAGATGACGGTCACCAACCGCGGCCAGGAGAACTGGCCCGCGAACGGCAACTACAAGCTGCGCTACCGCCTCTACGACGCTGCCGGCAAGGAGATCACCGACACGTCGAAGCTGCGGTGGACGAACATGCCCACCAGCGTGGCCCCCGGCAGCAGTATCACTGTGAACGCGAAGATCGCCCCACTGGCCCCCGGTACGTACACCATCGCCTGGACGATGGATGACTACGGCACCAGCACCTTCAGCGGCGCGGGCATCCCGACGGTCAACGTGAAGGTGGAGGCCGTCAACGTTCCACCGACGCTCACGGGCCTGGCCCCCGCCAGCGGCATCGTCACCGACACGCTCACGCCCACCTTCTGGGCATCCGGCACCGACCGCGACCGCTACCCCAAGGCCCTGGAGTATCAGTTCGAGGTCTGCGAAGCCGAAGGCAGCAACACCCGCAAGAACTGCCGCATGGGCGCCCGCAGCACATCCGCTCAGTGGAACGTCCCTGCAGGCTGGCTCAGCTGGTCCAAGACGTACGCGTGGTACGGCTACGTCTACGACGGCCTCGCCACATCTGTCAGGCCAGGACCGTCTCTCCTGACCACCCAGGTCCCTCAGCCCCCGATCACCAGCCACCTTGGCACGTCCGATGCGGGGCGCAACTTCGGGGAGCGGAACGGCAACTACGCGACCGCCGCCACGGACACCGCGATCCCCACGGTCGGACCCGAGCTCTCTGTCACACGTACCTACAACTCCCAGGACACCCGGCAGAGCAACGCCTTCGGCGCCAGCTGGTCCACTCGCTGGGACATGCGAGCCCAGGCCGAGAACAACGGCAACGTTCTCATTACTCTGTCGAACGGAACCCAGGTCCGCTTCGGTCGTAACGCTGACGGCACCTACGCCGCCCCGTCTGGATCCGTTGGTGTGCTCAAGTCGGTATCCACCGGAGGATGGACGCTGAGGGACGGAGCCGCAAATCTCCATACGTTCGACAGCACCGGCCGACTCACGAAGATCTCTGACGGTCACGGCAGAGAGCAACTGCTCACCTACACGGACGGGCAACTTACCAGGGCCACCGACGCACTGTCCGGCAGGTACCTCACGTTCACGTGGGCGGGTAGCCACGTTGTGGCTGCGGAATCCAACGAGGTGACTGGCGCTGATTCCCAACTGAAGTGGACGTATACCTACGATGGAGACAGCCTGACCAAGGTCTGCCCGCCCTCGTCCACGACTGACTGCACCCAGTACACCTACGAGAACGGCAGCCAGTACCGCAGCACGATTCTCGACGCCAACCCCGTTGGATACTGGCGCCTCAACGAGACGGAAGGCGAGGCGGCAGCCAGCGAAGCCGCCACGACGACGGGCATGAACGCCGGCCGCTATCGCGGCGTCACGCTGCAAGCCACGGGAGCGATCGCCGGGACCGACAACAAGTCGGGCTCCTTCAGCAAGGCGCACGTCGAGCTGCCCGACTCCACGATCTCGTCCTCCACCGTCCTGTCCGTGGAAATGTGGTTCAAGACCGGCAGGTACGAGGGCGTGCTCATGGGCTTCCAGGACACGCCACTGGGCGACTCGCCGGACCAGGCAAGCAACCCGATCCTCGAGCTCGACTCCAATGGCTACCTGCTCGGTTCCTTCGGCACCGTGGGCACAACACCGGTCACGCTGGCATCGAATGGAGCAGTGGACAACAACCAATGGCACCACGTTGTCCTCTCCAGCACCGGGACAAGCCAGACTCTCTACGTCGACGGCGTAGCAACTGGCACCGCCACAGGACCGGTCGACCACGCAGGAAAGACCTACACCTACCTAGTAGTGCTTGGTCAGGTCGTGTTTGGTGGTGCGTGTCCTTCGGGTTGTGTGTCGCGTTGTGGGTGTGTGACTCCGGACGAAATGGCTGCGG
>NZ_JBHYMF010000316.1:0-4872 GCF_042742855.1 Streptomyces sp. NPDC058877
GCATCGGGTGGGGCGCCCTCGCGCGTACGGAGCGGACGGGGATCAGCCCGCGAGCAGCTTCTTCACCGCGGCGGCGACCCGGCCGCCCTCGGCCTGACCGGCCACCTTCGGGTTCACGATCTTCATGACCGCCCCCATGGCACGCGGGCCCTCGGCGCCCGCGGCCTTCGCCTCCTCGACGGCAGCGGCGACGATCCCGTCGAGCTCCTCGTCACTGAGCTGCTTCGGCAGGTACGCGTCGAGCACGAGGCCCTCGGCCTTCTCCCGCTCCGCAGACTCGGTACGACCGCCCTGGGCGAAGGCGTCCGCGGCCTCGCGGCGCTTCTTCGCCTCCTTCGCGATCACCTTCTGCACCTCGTCGTCGGAGAGTTCGCGCTTGGTCTTGCCCGCGACCTCCTCCTTGGTGATGGCGGCGATGGTCAGCCGCAGGGTCGAGGAGCGGAGCTCGTCGCGCTCTTTGATCGCGGCGTTGAGGTCGTCCTGGAGCTTGGCCTTGAGCGTGGTCATGGGGACAAGTGTGGCAGGTGCCCCAGCCGTACCGCCCGCGCATTTCGGCCCAGCGGGTCTGCGACGATGGGGAGATGCGCGCACGGTACGGCACCCCTCTGAAGATCACGGCAGGCCTCACGGCGACGGCAGCCGCCGGACTCGTCTACTCCGCGGGCTTCGAAGCCCGCTCCTTCCGGCTTCGCCGCGTGACGGTGCCCGTCCTCCCGCGCGGCATGCGCGACCTCCGGGTCCTCCAGGTCTCCGACATCCACATGGTGAACGGCCAGCGCAAGAAGCGGGCCTGGCTGCAGTCCCTCGCGGGGCTGCGCCCCGACTTCGTCGTCAACACCGGAGACAACCTCTCCGACACCGAGGCCGTGCCCGAGGTGCTCGACGCGCTGGGGCCGCTGATGGAGTTCCCCGGCGTGTACGTCTTCGGCTCCAACGACTACTACGGGCCCCGCCCCCGCAACCCCGCCCGCTACCTGCTGGAGAAGGTGCAGGGACGCCACGGCCTCAACGGCAACAAGCCCGTCGTCGGCGCCGTCCACAACCCGTGGGAGGACATGCGGGACGCCTTCGACGCGGCCGGCTGGGTGGACCTCACCAACACCCGCGGCCGGCTGAAGCTGCCGCAGGCCGAACTCGCCTTCACCGGCCTGGACGACCCGCACATCAAGCGCGACCGGTACGAACACGTGGCCGGCGGCCCGGACGACTCCGCCGACTTCACCGTGGGCATCGTGCACGCCCCGTACCTGCGCGCGCTCGACGCCTTCACCGCCGAGGGGTACGAGCTGATCCTCGCCGGGCACACCCACGGCGGACAGGTGTGCATCCCCTTCTACGGGGCGCTCGTCACCAACTGCGACCTCGACACGGACCGGGTCAAGGGGCTCTCCACGCACACGGTCGCCGACCGCACCTCCTACCTGCACGTCTCGGCGGGCTGCGGCGCCAACCGGTACACCCCGGTCCGCTTCGCTTGCCCTCCCGAGGTCACCCTGCTCACCCTGACCGCACGCCCCTGAGCACCTAACGTGGGGGCATGCTCACGCCCCACACCACGGCCGCATCGGCCGCCGCGACCACGCCCCCCGTCGAGCGGCGCCCCATCGCGGCGGCCTTCCGCGGACTGATCGCCCTGGCCGCGGCGACGGGGCTGGCCATCGAGTGCGCCTACGGAAACGTGCTCGTCGTCCTGAGCTTCTTCACCATCTGGTCGAACATCCTGGTCGCCGTCGTCCTGGGCCGGGGCGCCTTCCGGGCCTGGATCCGCCGCCCGCCGCTGCCCGCGCCGTGGACCGGCGGGGCGCTGCTCTGCATCTCGGTCGTCGGCCTCGTCTTCCACCTGGTGCTCGACAACGGGGCCAGCGAGTTCAACCAGGCCGCCGAGATCGCCCGCCTGACCGGAGCCAGGGCCGTCGCCAACCAGCTCCTGCACACCGTGACACCGATCGGCACGGCCCTCGACTTCCTCCTGCTCACGGCTCCCGGCGCGCTCCGCTGGCGCCATGCGGCCCAATGGCTCGCCGCTCCGGGCCTCTACTTCGCGTTCGCCCTGATCCGCGGCGCGCTGCTCTCCCCCGATGCACCCACCCGCTACACCTACCCCTTCCTCGACGTGACCGCCCACGGCTACGCAGGGGTCCTCGCCCACGCCGTGGTCCTCGGAGCGGCCTTCTACGTCCTCGGCCTCACGATCGTGGGACTCGACCGCATCCGACCTGCGCCACGGTCCCTCGGATACCGGATTTCGCCTGAGCGCGCGCGTGGGCTAAAGTAATCGATGTCGCCGCGACGTGAAGAACAGAGCAGCGACATCGGGGTGTAGCGCAGCTTGGCAGCGCGCTTCGTTCGGGACGAAGAGGTCGTGGGTTCAAATCCCGCCACCCCGACAGAGTAAGACCAGGTCAGGGGCCTGATCCGCGAGAGCGGGTCAGGCCCCTGAGTGGTTTTTTGGGTCTCTTGGGAGCCGTTCGGGAGCCGAATCAGAGACCTGGCTCCCCTCCCCCCACCTGGGCTACCCCAGGGGCAGCGGGGCCAGGCGGGCGCCTGCCGGGCGGGAAGCGCGTGGGCCAAGAGGAACTCGGTCGCTCCTGCGGTGACCTCAGCGAAGGAGGCGTGGGCGGCCTCGGAATCCATCTCGTGCCGGTTCGCAGCGGTGGCGGTGACCAGCAGGCGCCGCGCCAGCCCCGCCCCGCATGACTGATGAGCGTGTCACTTGAGCACCAAGGCCTGCGCCCACTCCACGGCTCGAAGATCACCGGCAGTCGAGCCGCGGGGTGCGGATGCCCTGGAAGTTGGAGCCGCAGGCCACCGACTGGTCCGCCCGTCACGCTGAACCACCCGATGTCAGTCCCCAGGCGCATGCTGATCTGTTCGCAACAGAATCCCAGCCAACCACTAGATGTTGTGCCAGCATTCCGCGACACGCCCACAAGTTGTGGTGGAGCACCCCCAATGGCGGAGGGAGGCGCTACGCTACTCACAGCGCGAAAAGACCCCGGCTCGGAGGGACCGAGTTGGGGTCGATACCTGCCATGCCGGGGTCAAGTGCGTTCCTAGGCGCCCGACGACCGTACACGGAGCCGGCCTTCACCGTGAAGTCCGCTCGCCGTTCTTGACAGGTATCCAGCATGGAAGGCAGGTGATCACCATGGCTACGAAGAAGATCGCACCCGGCACCCCGGCCCCGAACTCGGGGCAGTACCGGCCGGTGGGCGGCGGTAGCGAAATCACCGCCGTTCAGGGCAAGCCGCTGCCGCCGACGCCGACGGCCGGTACCGGCTGGAAGCTGGTCGACAAGACCAAGCACAAGCCGAAGGGCAAGTGAGCCAAGGGGCAGACTCTCCTGAGTCTGCCCCTTGGGCGTAGACAGCCACTCCAGGTCCTGGATTCAAATCCCGCCGCCCGACCACCAGTAAGAACAGGTCCCTGGCCGGCCTCGATCTCCTGCAAGCAGCTGCCCCGGCACATACCCCACACGTAGGCTCAGGGCGCCTGGCCTGAGTGCGCCGGGCTGACGGCAAGCGGCAGGGGACATTGTGGATCATCTCTTCACCGTCGACGGGAGCTCGGCCACGCCCGTCTCGCCGACCGAGCTGGCCTCGGAAGGACTCCTCGAACGAAAGCACCTTCAGGAGTGGGTGATCGAGCACCCTCAGGTCCTCGGCGATTCGGTGCTCGTGATCACCGCGGAGTTCGACCGCTGGGCTGACACGGACGGGGTGCCTGCTCGGGACCGGCTGGACGTTCTGGGTCTGGATGCCACCGGTCGGCTCGTGGTGGTCGAACTGAAGCGAGGGACAGCCGACCGAAACGTTCACCTCCAAGCAATCACCTACGCGGCCCTGGTGTCCCGGTTCGACCTCGACACCCTGGCCCAGGCGCACCGGGAGTTCGTGAAGGGCCGTGGCGAGACTCTCGAGCTCGATGCGTGCCGGCAGCGTCTCCTCGACCATGTGGACGGCGAATGGAGTCCGGAGCTCCTCCAGCGCCCCAGGCAGGTGATCATCGCCGCTGATTTCCCCAAGCAAGTCACCCACACTGTGGTCTGGTTGTCGGAGATGAACCTCGACATCGACCTCATCCAGGTGGGCCTCTGGAAGGTGCAGGGCCAGCTCCTCGCAGGCTTCACCAAGGTCTACCCCACCCCTGAGGTGGAGGAGTTCACCCTCGCCCCGACCCGGATCGAAGCCAAGGCCGCTGCCCAGAAGCTGGCGGAACGCAAGCGGGCCCAGAACGCCGTACATGTCATCGTCGATGCCGGACTGCTCCCGAATGGGACCTCTCTCCGTCTGACCCCGAGGCATGGAGCCACCGAGGACATCCGCGATGCCATTCGCGCCTGGGTCGATGACGACGAGAGCCGTGCCCGTGCCACGTGGAACAACATCACGGCCAAGCCGCTGATCTGGGCAGCAGACGGGAAGGGGTACTCCCCGACCGGACTGGCCAACTACATCTTCACCAGCGCGACCGGACGAAAGGCAGATGGCATACAGGGCCCCACCTGGTGGGATGTCGACACCACTCATGTCCCCGAGGGCATTGACCCCAATGAATGGGCAGCCCTGGGCGGCGCGAACCTCACTGAGTTGGCCAAGCGGCTTAACGGCACCAACGACGACTGAACGCACCACAATGGCGCCTTCGCCGCCTGGCTGATCGCGCTGACGAAGCACGGGGCCCAGCACATTGTTCGTGCGGGCCCCGTGTGGGTCATCACCCAGCTAGCACCAGCTCGTGGACGCTGCGTACGCGCAGAAGCTCGTTGAGCACGCGCACTGAGCTGTACTGAGATTTGTGGAGTCCCTGATGCCAGGGTTACGGTCCTGGCGAAGGAGATCCACCAGCACCATGGCAGCACCCCGTAAATAT
>NZ_JBHYMF010000317.1:0-4862 GCF_042742855.1 Streptomyces sp. NPDC058877
CGCCCCGGGGCGAGCCGCCGTTCCGTGTGTGGGAGTCAGGTTGCGGGAGCCATCTCCGTCCCGAGGGCGACGGCCAGTTGGGCACGACGGCTGATCGACAGCTTGCGGTAGATGCGGGTGATGTGTTGCTCCACGGCCCTCGGCGAGACCGTCAGCCGCTCCGCGATCTCCCGGTTGGTCAGCCCCTCCAGCATCATCCGGGAGACCCGCCACTCATGGGCGCTCAGTCGACCGGCCAGTTCGACGCCGGTCCCGGTGCGTGCGTCGTGGGGCCGCACGGACTCTGCTCGCTCCTCCGCGCCGAGCAGATCGTCCATGCCCTGGACCGTGACGCTCAGGGCGAGTCTCTCCTGGGTGTACGGGTCGGCACCGAGCACCCGGTGGACCGCGTCCCGGTCCCTGGCCTTGATCACCAGAACCTCTCGGCTCCCTTCTTCGAAGACGCCTCCGTCAACCAGGACCCCCTGCTGGAAGAGTCTTCGCCAGTACCTCTGGTGGGCCGCCCGCAGCCGGTGTAACCGGCCGTCGTCCAAGAACGCGCGGCTGACAAGGAATCGCACCGATACCGCCTTCTGACGTGTTGTCCGATGTCCGCACGGCGGCCTCTCCGCCGTGGAGCGCAGGCTTTTACATTAAGATGCAAGTTTGCCCTAAGGTTCAACATTAAGTGCTCCAGGTCACACCGGGCAACGAATCAAGCGCTCGAAGCGAGCACGACAACCGGACAGAGTGGCGCGAAACGCGGGGTTGCGGTGACGCAAAAAAGAAGCCCAGAGGGCAATATTGACCTCTGGTGCAGATTTGCATCAGAATCTCTGACGCGAGGCCACGCACGCCCCCCACGGTTCGTTCTCCTGCTCCCCTCTCTTCTCAGATGGGTTCCTGCCGCATGAACGCTCTTGTCCGGAAGTCAACGATCGCCGTGGTGGGCATGGGGTGCCGTTTCCCCCAGGCCTCATCGATCGACCAGTACTGGCGAAACCTCGCCGGGAACGTCGACTCCATCACCCCCGTCCCCCGGGACCGCTTCGACGTCGACGCCTGCTACTCCTCCGTGCCGCGCACCCCGGGCCACACGGTCTCCCGCTTCGGCGGCTTCCTCGACGACCCCTTCACCTTCGACCCCACCTTCTTCGGCATCGCCCCCTCGGAGGCCGCCGTGCTCGACCCGCAACACCGGCTGCTGCTCGCCGTGGCGTGGGAGGCGCTCGAGGACGCCGGCATCGTCCCGTCCTCCCTGGCCGGCAGCCGCACCGGCGTCTTCGTCGGTCAGGCGACCGCCGAGTACTCCCGACGGGACACTCCCGAGACGTACACGCTTCGCGACGTGGCGGGCAGCCACCTGCGCTCCATGGCCACGGGCCGCATCTCCTACGCCCTCGATCTGCGGGGACCGAACTTAGTGGTGGACACGGCGTGTTCCTCGTCCTTAGTGGCCGTGCACGCCGCGTGCCAGAGCCTGCGCGCCGGCGAGTCGGACCTCGCCTTCGCGGGCGGGGCCAATGTCATCCTCTCGCCGATGGACGCGATCGCGTACTCACAGGCCGCCATGCTCTCCCCCGACGGACGCTGCAAGTTCGGAGCCGACGACGCCGACGGCTTCGTCCGCAGCGAAGGCGTCGGCGTCGTCCTGCTCAAGCGGCTCGTCGACGCCGAGCGGGACGGCGACCGCATCCTCGGCGTGCTGCTCGGCAGTTCCGTGGTCAACGACGGCCGGGGCAGCGGGCTCCTGTTCAAACCCGCCGTGTCCGGCCAGGTGGACATGCTCCGCACCGCGTGCCGAGAGGCTGGCATAGAGCCGGCCGACCTGGACTACGTCGAGGCCCACGGCACCGGAACCACCGCCGGCGACAGCGTCGAACTGACCGCCCTCGCCGAGGCCGTACGGGAACGACGCACCGCCGGTAGACCGCTGCGGACCGGCTCCGTGAAGAGCAACATCGGTCACACCGAGGCAGCCGCCGGCTTGGCCGGCCTGATCAAAGCCGTCCTGGTCGTCCGGCACGGACTGATACCCGCCTCCCTGCACGCCAACCCGGCGCACCCGCTGCTCAGCCGCGAGGACGTGCCCGTCGAGGTCGTCACCGCCAATGCCCCCCTCGAGCCGGCCGGCGATCGCGCCCTGGTGGGGGTCAGTTCGTTCGGCCTCTCGGGCACCAACGCCCACGTCGTCGTCGCCGCCCACACCCCCGCGGACACGACACTGCCCACCCGGACCCCGACGGCCGACAGCCGCACCGGCCCCACCGCGGAGCGGACCGCACCCTTCGCCGGGAACGGTGTCCACCTGCTGGTCCTCAGCGCCCGATCACGACACTCGCTGACCGAACTCGCCCTCTCCTACGCGGACTTCCTCGCACCCGATGGAGCCGGCCGGGCCCACTCTCCGGCCGACGTCTGTGCCGCCGCCGCGCTGCGTCGCGAGTCCCACCCGTACCGGCTGTGGGTCACCGGGCACGACCACGACGAACTCGCGGCGGGGCTGCGGGCCCTGGCCGACGGTCGGGAGACGGAGGGGGCGGGCACCGGAGAAGCCGGCTTCGGCTCGACCCCCCGCACCGTCTTCGTGTTCCCCGGTCAGGGATCGCAGTGGGCGGGCATGGGCCGCACCCTGTTGGATTCCTCCCCCGCCTTCCGTCGGACCCTACAGGAGTGCGACGCGGCGGTGCGCGAGGAGACGGGGTGGTCGGTGATCGACGTACTGGCCGCGACGGACGGGGAGTTCCCCACGGACGTCGCGACCGTGCAACCCGTCTTGTGGGCGGTGCAGACCGCGCTTTCGGCCCACTGGCAGGCCATGGGCGTCCGCCCCGACGTCTGCGTCGGCCACAGCATGGGAGAGGTCGCCGCCGCCTGCGCCTCCGGGGCCCTGTCCCTACCCGATGCGGCTGCCGTGATCTGCCGGCGGAGCAGACTCATGTCGGACCTGGCCGATCGGGGCGGCATGCTCGTCACCGAACTGGCGCAGGACGAAGCGGCCGGAGTCATCCGCGCCGAGGGGCGCCGCGTGTGCGTCGCGGCGGAGAACGCACCCGACTCCACGGTGCTCGCCGGCGACCGAGCGGCCCTGCGACGGATCGCCGACGCACTGGAGGAACGCGGCGTCTTCCACCGCGCGGTGCCGGTGAACGTCGCTTCGCACTCGCCTGCGATGGACGCGCTGCGCACGCCCCTGCTGGAGGCCCTGGCGGGTCTCCGGCCCGGCGACTCCCTCGTCCCGATGCACTCCTCGGTCTTCTGCAGCACGGTCGACGGCCCCCGACTAGACGCCACGTACTGGATGGAGAACCTCCGCCGACCGGTCCGCTTCCGGGAGAGCATCCAGCACCTGGCCAAGGAAGCGGACTCCGTCTTCCTCGAAGTCAGTCCCCACCCCGTGCTCACCGCCGCAATGCGGACGACCCTCGATCACGCGGGCGCCACCGCCGGGGTGACCGATTCCACCCGACGGCAGCAGGACGAGCGGACCGCCCTGACCCGGGCGCTCGGACACCACTTCGCGCACGGGGGCGCCGTCGACTGGGAAGGATGGTTCGGCGGCAAGGCACCGCACGTTCCGCTCCCCTCCTACCAGTGGCACGCGCTGCACCTCCGGCGCGACCCCGCCGGCCCCACCACCAAGCCCCCCGCCGGACGCACCAGGGACTTCTCGTTCGACGACCGGGCGACCGGCGTCAGTTCACGGGGCTTCGCACCCGTACCCCCGGTCGTGCACCTCTCCGTCCTGCACGAAGTGGCCCGGTCGGCCCACGGCGACACGGAGGTCGTCGTCACGGACGCGCTGATCGGCGACTCCTGGCCGGAGATACCTGACGGGGGCACCCTGACCCTGCGCGCAGAGGTCACCGCCACGCCCGCCGAGGGAGGGGTGGCGACCGTGTCGGCGCTGCGCGGGGACCCTCCGGCACCGTCCGGCACGCCGTGCCTGACCGCTTCGGTGCGGCCCGCGGTCGAGCCACCGGCCGGGGTGGACCTCGACGGGGCGTTGACCCGCTGCCGCTCCTACTGGTCCGGCGCGGAGTTCCTGCGCCGCATCGCGGAACGCGGGTACGAAGTCGCACCCGCCTTCCGGACGGTGCAGGGGCTGTGGCGGCGCGACGGCGAGGCCGTCGCCCTGCTGCACCGCCCGGCGACACCCCGACACACCGAGTGGGAGGCCTGTCTGCTGCCCCTCCTAGCGGCGCTCCCCGACGGCTCGGGCGCTCACGTCACCTATCGCCCCCAAGAGTTCGGGTACACCCGGCTCCTGTCCGACCTGCCGGAGACCTTCTGGGTGCACGTCTCGTCCTCGGAGACGCCGAAGAGCGCCACCGCGACCGCCGACGTGGTGGTGGCGGCGCCCGACAGCCGGCCCCTGGCCGAGTTCCGTCGCATCACCCTGCGACGGGGGGCGGAGCCGGTGAACGCGTCACCGCTGCCGCCCTCCCCGACGACCGTACTGCTGTCGGACACCACGGCCCTTCTGACCAGGACGGTGAACTCCGGCCGCCGCACCCTCGCCACGTGGCTGTCGGGCCTGCTGACGCCGGACGACAAGGTCACCACCTCACCCATCGAGCCGCCCCGAGCCGCATCCGCGGTGCCGACACCGCGACCGGAACCGACCGTCCTGAACGTGCCGGGCCCTCCACGGCCTTCCGTCCCCGAGCCCGGCGACGAGGCGGGCTCGACGGCCTCGCGGACGCTCGTCCGGAGTGCGGCGCGACTGCTGGGCATGGCGCCCGAGCTCATCGACGAACACCGCCCCTTGCGGGAGTACGGCCTGGACTCCCTGATGGCCCTTCAGCTCCGGAGGGAGCTCAAGGAACACGGCATCGAGATCACGCCGAATCGTCTGGTGGGGGTGGAAAGCCCCGTACAGC
>NZ_JBHYMF010000318.1:0-4806 GCF_042742855.1 Streptomyces sp. NPDC058877
GAGTACGAGGAAGCCTTCTGGCGCAGCCAGGAACAGACCCCGCAGTCCGCCTGAACCAATCAAGATCGGACTCTACGAAACTCGGGGCAGCTCACCATCGGGGTGCTGGCGGGCCTGGGTGCCTACGTCCAGGATGTAGACCTGGGGAGTGCTGGTACTCGGTTTGCTCTGACAGGAGTGCCGTACGTCCTTGCCGCAGCGTTCTTCGTCCCTGACTGGCGGGTGCGGATGGGGACGCTGGTAGTGCTGGTCTGCGGGGTGGGCTACGGAGTTTTCGTCGGCCCGGCGCTGGCGGAGCAGCGGCAGGAAGAAGCGGAGATCGCACGGTACCGGCAGAACCCTGAGCTGCTTTACCTGGGCGACTCGCCACGAGGCATGGAGATCTCCCGGGTCAGGGTCGGCCCGAACCTCTTCAGTGTCGACTACACCCCCATTCGAGCCGGTCACGACCTGGGGTATGTGGGTTTCTGGGTGAACCGGTCGAGCACGCCGGCACTTCAATGCCCGGACCCCGTGCAGAAGGAAGTGACCTGCACGGTGGATACCCACGGTGAGATGCGTACGGTCATCAGCTTTCCTGGTGGCAGGGGCGTCACCCTCGGATCGCGTCCCGCAGAGTGGTGTAACGGCGAGCATCACTACTGCCCCCTCGGCACCAACGCGGTGGTCACAGGTGGCACGCTGCCGAAGTGGAACGTGATCCTCTACACCACGTGGCGGGACACGACCCACCCTCGTACGCCGCCGCGGAGACGTGGAAGTCACGGTCACTAGCGGGAGCCTCGATGAGACAGGACTACGTCGTCTCCTCACCACGTTGCATCCGCTGTCCGATGCTGAGCTGGACGAGTTGATGAGAGAGAAGAAGATCGAGCACGCTCAATGACCCCGCGCCCTTCCAGACATCGCGGCTGCTGGGGCAACCGCTCGCGAGGTTCAAAACCCGGTTTTGAAACACGGCCGCCCTCGGTGCTTCCCAGCAGGGCGATACGTGGCATCCTGTCCCGGTCCGCTAGTACCAGCCAGTCCGGCTGGGAAGCATACGGAGCATCAGGAGTACCACCCATGGCACGGATCACCGCGCTCATCAACCGCAAGGGGGGAGTCGGAAAGTCGACTCTCACCGTCAACACTGCGGCCATCACCGCCCACGTCTTGGGCGCAGCCCCCGAGGGCGCCCCCCACTACGTCGCAGCTGTCTCGGCTGACCCTCAGGGTTCCACCACCTGGTGGTCGGAACGAGTCGGCAACGACTTGCCCTTCTCCTTCGAGCAGATCAACTCCAAGGACGACCTGGAGCTCTTCTCCGCTCTCAAGAAGTCCCGCAAGATCAAGCACGCCTTCATCGACACCCCGGGATGGATGGACCTCCCCGACGACGAGAAGGAAGAAGCCGGCGACCCGTTCGGCAAGAGCACCGCAGCCGACGCTATGCGCGCTGTGCTGGCCAACGCCGACGACATCATCGTCCCCGTCGAGCCCGAACCTCTTGGGTTCATGCCGACCCGCGACACCATCGAGGAAGTGGTCAAGCCACTCGGCATCCCCTACCTCGTCGTCATCAACAACTGGGACCCGCGCGACGGCGAAGCCGACCTTGACCAGACCAAGGACTTCATCCGGGCGCAGGGCTGGAACCTCGCCAACACCGTCGTCCGTCACTACAAGGTCCACACCCGGGCGGCCCTCGAAGGCACTGTCGTCACCCAGTACAAGAAGAACCGGGTCGCGATGGAAGCCCGCGAAGACTTCTACCAGCTCGCCCTCGAACTCGGCGCCGGCAAGAAGGGCGCACGCTGATGGCGACGAAGAAGCCCTGGGCCGACCTCCTCGACGGACCCGGTAAGCCCGGCAGCAAGCGAGCCTCTGCTGAGGCGCCCGCTAAGGCCGAGACGCCGCCGACCACCGTGTACATGCACACACTGGTCGGCAATCCGGAAAACCCGCGCACCGACACCGACTACTGCGACGACGACTCCGACTTCCGCGAGCTCAAGGAGTCGATGAAGTCCATCGGACAACTGCAGCCCGCCGTCGCCATGTCCCGCGAGGCGTTTCTTCGCGTCAAGCCCGAGCACGGTCAGACCCTCGGCGACGCGCAGTGGGTCGTCATCCTCGGCAACCGGCGCTTCCACGCTGCCAAGCAGCTCGGCTGGACGAAGTTCGAGATCCGGGTCCGCGACCGCCTCGGCAACGAAGACGACGACAAGCTCGACGAAGCCGTCGTCATCGAGAACATCCACCGTAAGAACATCCCTCCCTACAAGGAGGCCGAGTTCCTGCAGCGGATGGTCGAGCGCCATGGCTCCCAGGAGAAGGTCGCGGAGCGCATCGGCAAGTCGCAGATGTACGTCTCCAACCGGCTCGCACTGCTCAACCTGGCCCCAGAGCTTCGCGACGTCGTCGACACCAAGCAGATCAAGGTGAAGACAGCCGAGAAGATCGCCAAGATCCAGGACCTGGAACAGCAGAAGGCCATCGCGGCCGAGGAAATCCGTAAAGCTCAGGAACCGAAGACCCCGAGGAAGCGCACGCCCACCCCCACAGTGGCGCCCCTTCAAAACCCGGTTTTGAACCCCGCCGCCGAAGCCGCACCGGCCAGCAGGGGAGTGGTAGCTACACAAGTCTCGGACACGGAACGTCCAGCCGTCGCTGTTCCTGAGCCACGGCTCACCGCGCCCCCTCAGAGCCAGCCTGCCTTCACGACACCGTGGCACGACGGTGCGGCTCTGATGGATGCCGCCTTCCAACGCCTGGATCTGGCCCAGCGCGGCACGTTCATCCAGCGCTACTTCAAGCTCAGCGCCGGAGTGGACGCTGTTGTGATGGATCTGCGAACTGACCTCAACCCGTCAGCTCGCACATCACTGGCAGGAATCCTCCAACAGGTGGCTGAGGGCCTTCTCAAGGACGTGTAAGCAGCCCACTCAAAGCCCCTGCTCTCCCTGGATACCGGACAGAGAGCAGGGGCTTTCCCATGTCGGTGCAGACTCGTTTCTCGGCCACCGCGCAAGCATGCGCGAGAGGTTCGGCCAGCGTCGTCATGACCTCAGTATGTGCAGATCAGAAGGTTCTCCACGCCGGTGAGTTCACGGCTTGGCGTAGCCGTAAACCCGGTCTTCCCCTTTCACCCAGGCTGCCATACAGCGACTCAAGCGACTGAAACTCGAACAAACTGCACGGCAAACCAGTAGTGACTCGACCGCCGCTGCGTCGGACTTTGAGCTGCCCCGAGTTTCGTAGAGTCCGGTGATCTTGTTTCAGGCGGACTGTGGGGTCTGTTCCTGGCTGCGCCAGAAGGCTTCCTCGTACTCGGCGGGTGGTACGTAGTCGAGTGCTGAGTGGAGGCGTTCTTCGGTGTACCAGGTGATCCACTGGAAGATCGCCCGTTCGACCTGGTCGACGTTCTTCCAGGGACCCTGCATCTCGATCAGTTCGGCCTTGAAGGTGCCGTTCAGGGCCTCGGCCATCGCGTTGTCGTACGAGTCCGCGACCGAGCCGACCGACGCGGAGGCGCCGATGTCGGACAGTCGGTCGGTATAGCGAATTGATACATATGGGGACCCGCGGTCGCTGTGGTGTATCAGTCCGGAATCCTTCTTGATCCGACGTCGCCACAGCGCCATCTCCAGTGCGTCCAGCGGGAGTTCGGTCCGCATGTGGTTCGCGACCTGCCAGCCGACGATCATCCGGGAGTACACGTCCAGGACGAACGCCACATACGCCCATCCCGACCAGGTGCGGACATAGGTCATGTCCGCGACCCACAGCTGATCGGGCCGGGAGGCGGTGAAGTCGCGGTCGACCAGGTCCGGCGGACGCGGTGCCGACGGTTCCGGAATCGTGGTCCGGCGCCGCCGGCCGCGGATGACGCCCTCCAGGCCCAGCTCGGCCATCAGCCGCTCGACGGTGCAGCGGGCCACGACGACGCCTTTGCGCCGAAGTGCGCGGGTGATCCGGCGGGCACCATAGGTGGCCCCGGACTCCGCGTGAATCTTCTCGATCAGTGGCATCAGCCGCTCGTCGCGGAGCCGTCGGGCCGACTTCGGCCGCTTCTTGCGGGCGAAGTACGTCGACGGCGACAGCTGAAGAACCCGGCGGACGGGATCGACCCCGAGACCTCTGTCACGCAGGTGGTCGATCACCTGCTCGGCCTCGTCCGGGGACGGTCGATCTCCTGGGCAAAAAACACCGACGCGGCCTTGAGGATCTCGTTCGCCCGCCTCAACTCCGCTACTTCTTTACGGAGTTGCTTGAGCTCGTCCTGTTCGGCGGTGGTGAGCCGGTCGTCCCGCTCGCCGCGGTCGGCCTCGGCTTGGCGGACCCAGCCTCGCAGGGCCTCCTTGTGGATGCCCAGATCCTTCGCGACGTGCGCGATCGGGCGGCCGGTGGTGCGGACCTCACGGATCGCGCGCTCGCGGAGCTCGTCGGGGTATTTACGGGGTGCTGCCATGGTGCTGGTGGTTCTCCTTCGCCAGGACCGTAACCCTGGCATCAGGGACTCCACAAATCTCAGTACAGCTCACTTTTCCATCTTCGTTGACGCCAGGGCCTCGGGTCTGCGGGTGCGTGACCCGAAGTTGGGGCAGTAGTGGCTTAGCCGCGGGTGGCCTTCGCGAACTTGTCCTTTGCCAGCGAGGCGAGCGGGTCGAAACCCTCGTGGCCGGAGGGGTCGGTGGGGGCGTACTGGAAACTCAGCACCTCGGTCCCGCCGGAAGATTTCAAGTCCAGTGAGACGGTCGTGACGCTATGAGGTTTGTGGTGCGGGTTCGCTGCGCTTGGCGGGGTCGTTGATCCACGCTGTCT
>NZ_JBHYMF010000319.1:0-4747 GCF_042742855.1 Streptomyces sp. NPDC058877
AAGGACATCGAGCTCGCCGCATAACCCCAACAACCCTGAACCACCCCAAACCCGACACGGGCGCCTTGACGAAGGACATAGAGGCACCCCCCGGGCCATACGCGGGACGCTCCGCATCGCCGTGTACGGCGTCACCGGGCGGATGGGCCACCGCCAGCACCCGAATGGCGCGCTCCGCCCCCACCGACGTGGAGGCGGAGCGCCGGGCGACCGGACCCCGAGGGGTCAACTCAGCACGGGCGGATGTGCCACACCGGCGTCCAGGAGGCCGTTCCGCTCTGCGGGGCCCGGCTGGTCCACCTGAGGCTGCCGTCCCGGTTGTAGAACTTCGCGACGGTGCCCGTGGTCTGGTTGTTGTTGAAGTACCCGTCACCGATCCCGTAGAAGTCGTAGTAGCCGCAGTAGTAGTAGTCCCAGTGGCTGCCGTTGCCGTCCTGGATGCACAGGTGCCCGTAGCTGCAACTGATGGCGGCGGCATCGGCGGTGCCGGTGGTGGAGAAGGTGACGGAGCCTCCGGGCATGGTCGCCTTGCCCTCGGCGATCTGACGTTCTCCGGGATGGCTCGCCAGAAAGGAGTCGACCTTCTGCTGGAGGGCGTCCGCCCGGCCGTCCGCGGGAGCGGCCGACGCGTTCCCGGCCAGCAGTTGGCCGGCGGCCAGCACCACGGCCGCCCCCGTCATGGCCAGACCCCTGATCCATTTCATGTTGCTGTTCCCCTCACGTCGATGGCGTCGACGGCTCGGTGACGGCCGCCGCTCCGAAGGCACGCCCATCGTTCCCGGCGGCGCGGGAGGCCCTGAAGGGCGAATCCGGACGATTGGATGGCAGATGCAGCTATCTTGACGGAGTCACTCGCCCGCACTTCCCGAGGAACCGCAGCGTGTGCGCGCGGCGCCCGTCGCCGACGGGACGATCGAGCGCGCCATGTGGCGAATCAACGCCATCTCGGGGCAGGTTCCCGTGCGGTCGCGGACGGCCGGGGGCACGGCCGGGACGGCGGAAGCCCTGACGGTTTTCCACTGGTGGCGTCCGTACTGTCCGAGCCCTTCGCTACCGTCGGTGCATGTCCAACGAGGTTCGCGGTCCGGCAGTGGTCGAAGGGGTCCTGGAGAGGATCACCTATGCCAACGAGGAGAGCGGGTACACCGTCGCCCGGGTCGACACCGGGCGCGGCGCCGGGGACCTCCTCACGGTGGTCGGCGCGCTGCTCGGGGCGCAGCCGGGGGAGTCGCTGCGGATGGAGGGGCGCTGGGGCTCCCACCCGCAGTACGGCAAGCAGTTCACCGTGGACAACTACACGACCGTGCTGCCCGCCACCATCCAGGGCATCCGGCGGTATCTCGGGTCCGGGCTCGTCAAGGGCATCGGGCCCGTCTTCGCCGACCGGATCACGCAGCACTTCGGGCTCGACACCCTCGACGTCCTCGAAGAGGCTCCCGCGCGGCTGATCGAGGTTCCGGGGCTCGGCCCGAAGCGGACGAAGAACATCACGGCCGCCTGGGAGGAGCAGAAGGCCATCAAGGAGGTGATGGTCTTCCTGCAGGGGGTCGGGGTCTCCACCTCCATCGCGGTGCGGATCTACAAGAAGTACGGGGACGCCTCCATCTCCGTCGTGCGCAATCAGCCCTATCGGCTGGCCGCCGATGTCTGGGGCATCGGCTTCCTCACCGCCGACAAGATCGCCCAGTCCGTCGGCATCCCGCACGACAGCCCTGACCGGGTGAAGGCGGGTCTGCAGTACGCACTGTCGCAGTCCAGCGACCAGGGGCACTGCTTCCTGCCCGAGGAAAGGCTGATCGCGGACGCGGTGAAGCTGCTCCAGGTGGACACGGGCCTGGTCATCGAGTGCCTCGCCGAGCTCGCCGAGGACCCCGAGGGGGTCGTGCGGGAGACGGTGCCCGGGCCCGAGGGGACGCCCGTCACCGCCGTCTACCTGATCCCCTTCCACCGGGCCGAGCTCTCCCTCGCCGGGCAGATCCGGCGGCTCCTGCGGGCCGAGGACGACCGGATGCCGGCCTTCCAGGACGTCGCCTGGGACAAGGCACTGGCCTGGCTCGCGGACCGCACGGGGGCCTCGCTCGCGCCCGAGCAGGAGGAGGCCGTACGGCTCGCCCTCAGCCGCAAGGTCGCCGTGCTCACCGGCGGCCCCGGTTGCGGCAAGTCCTTCACGGTCCGCTCCATCGTGGAGCTCGCCCGTGCGAAGAAGGCCAAGGTCCTGCTGGCCGCCCCCACCGGGCGGGCCGCCAAGCGGCTCGCCGAGCTCACCGGTGCCGAGGCCTCCACCGTCCACCGGCTCCTGGAGCTCAAGCCGGGCGGGGACGCGGCCTATGACCGGGACCGGCCCCTCGACGCCGACCTGATCGTGGTCGACGAGGCCTCCATGCTCGACCTGCTGCTCGCGAACAAGCTGGTCAAGGCGGTGGCGCCGGGGGCCCACCTGCTGCTCGTGGGGGACGTCGACCAGCTCCCCTCGGTCGGCGCGGGAGAGGTGCTCGGCGATCTGCTTGCCCAGGGCAGCCCCGTGCCGTCCGTCCGACTGACCCGGATCTTCCGCCAGGCCCAGCAGTCCGGGGTGGTCACCAATGCGCACCGGATCAACGCTGGTGTTCCGCCGCAGACCCAGGGGCTCCCGGACTTCTTCCACTTCGTGGAGGAGGAGACGGAGGATGCCGCCCGGGTGGCCGTGGAGGTTGCGGCCCGGCGCATTCCGGCCAAGTTCGGCCTCGATCCCCGTCGGGACGTCCAGGTACTCGCCCCCATGCACCGGGGGCCGGCCGGCGCGGGCTCGCTCAACGGGCTGCTCCAACAGGCGATCACCCCGGCCCGCCCCGACCTGCCGGAGAAGCGCTTCGGCGGTCGGGTCTTCCGGGTCGGCGACAAGGTCACCCAGATCCGGAACAACTACGAGAAGGGGGTCAACGGGGTCTTCAACGGCACGGTCGGCGTCGTCACGGCCCTGGACGCCGTCGAGCAGCGGCTGACCGTGCGGACCGACGAGGACGAGGAAGTGCCCTACGACTTCGACGAGCTCGACGAACTCGCCCACGCCTACGCGGTCACGATCCACCGCTCACAGGGCAGCGAGTACCCCGCGGTGGTCATCCCGGTCACCATGAGCGCCTGGATGATGTTGCAGCGGAACCTGCTCTACACGGCCGTGACCCGGGCCCGGAAGCTCGTCGTCCTGGTCGGCTCCCGCCGGGCGATCGCACAGGCGGTCCGCACCGTGTCGGCGGGCCGGCGCTTTACCGCACTCGCACACCGACTCACAGGGAGCACTCCCGTGTGAAAGATCACGGAGGGGTTCCGGAACCGGGGCGAAGGGGGCAGGATGAGAAGGTTGGAGGCACTCAGTGCCGCCAATTGGCCCAATGGTCGACCCCGAGTGCACTCTCCTGAGCCAAATGGGGGATGGTAGAGACAGTCAGGGCACCTCGAAGAAGAGGCACTACGTCGGTGAGGGATGACGTGAGCGACAACTCTGTAGTACTGCGGTACGCGGACGGTGAATACACCTACCCGGTGGTCGAGAGCACCGTCGGCGACAAGGGCTTCGACATCGGAAAACTCCGAGCCCAGACCGGTCTGGTCACCCTGGACAGCGGATACGGCAACACCGCCGCCTATAAATCCGCCATCACCTACCTCGATGGTGAGCAGGGCATTCTGCGCTACCGCGGCTACCCGATCGAGCAGCTCGCCGAGCGCTCCACCTTCCTTGAGGTGGCGTACCTGTTGATCAACGGCGAGCTTCCCAAGGTCGACGAGCTCGCGACCTTCAAGAACGAGATCACCCAGCACACGCTGGTGCACGAGGACGTCAAGAACTTCTTCCGCGGCTTCCCGCGTGATGCCCACCCGATGGCCATGCTCTCCTCGGTGGTCTCCGCGCTGTCCACCTTCTACCAGGACAGCCACAACCCGTTCGACGAGGAGCAGCGCCACCTTTCCACGATCCGGCTCCTCGCCAAGCTGCCGACGATCGCGGCCCACGCGTACAAGAAGTCGATCGGCCACCCGTTCGTCTACCCGCGCAACGACCTGGGCTACGTCGAGAACTTCCTGCGCATGACCTTCTCGGTCCCCGCCCAGGAGTACGAGCTCGACCCGGTGGTCGTCTCCGCGCTGGACAAGCTGCTGATCCTGCACGCGGACCACGAGCAGAACTGCTCGACCTCCACCGTGCGCCTGGTGGGCTCCTCGCAGGCGAACATGTTCGCCTCGATCTCCGCCGGCATCTCGGCCCTGTGGGGTCCGCTGCACGGTGGCGCCAACCAGTCGGTCCTGGAGATGCTGGAGGGCATCCAGGCCAACGGCGGCGACGTCGACTCCTTCATCCGCAAGGTGAAGAACAAGGAGGACGGCGTCCGTCTGATGGGCTTCGGCCACCGGGTCTACAAGTCCTTCGACCCCCGCGCCAAGATCATCAAGGCTGCGGCGCATGACGTCCTCTCGGCCCTCGGCAAGTCCGACGAGCTGCTGGACATCGCGCTCAAGCTGGAGGAGCACGCGCTCTCCGACGAGTACTTCGTCTCGCGCAACCTCTACCCGAACGTCGACTTCTACACGGGTCTCATCTACCGCGCGATGGGCTTCCCGACCGAGATGTTCACCGTGCTCTTCGCGCTCGGTCGCCTTCCCGGCTGGATCGCCCAGTGGCACGAGATGATCAAGGAGCCGGGCTCCCGCATCGGCCGCCCGCGCCAGATCTACACGGGTGAGGTCCTCCGCGACTTCGTCCCGGTGG
>NZ_JBHYMF010000320.1:0-4721 GCF_042742855.1 Streptomyces sp. NPDC058877
GTCCTCGCGTACGAGGACGGGCCGTTCGGCACAGGCCGTGCGGGGGCACGGGATGCACAGGACTTATCGAGCGGCGCCCGATGCTGTTGTGACCGTAGGTCAGTGGGCGCCGAGGTAGGCGAACTCCGCGCCCTTCTCCCAACCCATGTCCGAGCACGAGCCGGTGAAGATCGTTCCGTATACGGACGGAACGCCGCTCACCGCGCAGTGCGAAGTGAAGCCGGCGCCACCGCCGTCGAAGCTTCCGATCCCGACTCCGTCGTTGGCGAGCGCAGCACTCGCACCGCCCAGAAGGATGCCCACGGCCAGGACAGACGCGGCCAGAGAACGCATGACTACTCCTCGAACTTGTTGTATCGACGCGCCGAAAGTGCCCGTCGGGCAGTCCAACGTCATGGGAAACGAGGGGACACGGCACCTCACTCCAATGTCGGACAACTGATCGTGGGCCGCACAAATGCAGAAACGATGCCTCCTGCTGTTTTCCGCTTCGGCGTGCCCGAGCACCCCTTCACCCTGATGCCGGGAAAGTCCCGAGCGGTTCCCTCCCGAAGGACCGACCGGGTCACGACGGAAACCTGGCGTGAATGCCCGGTGCGACGAAGTGGGAGTCAGCAGGTCCGAGCGCTGCTTGACGGACGGGAACACCGATGAGGGCATGCATACGGTCAGACAAAATCAAGGACGAACCAGTGGGGCCCACCCATGCTGCGAACCGCCGCACCCGCGACCGTCAGCGTTCTTTTCGCCCGAGGAGAGAAAGGTTCACGACGGGGTCTCGGAGAGAAAGAGAAACGCCAAAAAAGCCCCTCCCGTGAAGAGCGGCACGCAGAGGGAGAGCCCGATGAAATATCCCAAGGGCGCCCATGCGCCGAGCGGCTCTTTCTCACCCGGCACGAGCCACACCATCCGATACGGCAGCGGAGCCGCTGTCGGGCTTCCCACCGAGCGGGTGTGCTGATGACGGCCACCCGATGCATCGATCGCCTCGAAGACGTGCTCCTGCCCGGATCGGCCCTTCTGGCGCCGCACGAAATCCGCCCGCACCCGCCTGCCGCCGCGCACCCAACGCCACAGCACACCGAGGAACTGGACAGCGCCGATGGACACCACGAAGCACACGAGGACGAGGAACCCGCCGATCGCCGAGAGGAGGACCGCGGCAGCCAGGGCTTCCCACCACTCCCCGCGGTCAATGAACAGGGACCTCACGAGGGCGTGGACGACGAGCAGCACGCCCAAGGACCGGAACGCGAGTTCCGATGCGGTGTAGCGGTCTCGCCACCGGGGCTTGCCGGAAACGAGCGGGGCCCCGGGGCGCGGTACGGTCCGGGTCCCGGCATCACCCGCATCACCCACATCAGGACGACGGGGACCGGAACCACGCCTGCCGGAGCTGCTCCCCCGGCTGAGCCTCGCCCCGTCCTCCGCGCACACGGCAACCGGCCTGCTCACCCCGCCGTCAGGGGCCCAGGGGAGTTCGCGGACGGCGGGCCCGTGATGGGGATCGAAGAAGCACAGTGCCAGCGGGACACCGGACAGATGGGCGTCCAGACGGGCCAGGGCCTGACGCCCTTCCGTCAGGGCACGCAGTACGTCCTGCTCGTCCCCGCTCCGTTCCCCCGGCCGCGCTTGCTTCGCCTGCTCATAGGCGTTCAACGCACGCTCGAAGTCCTGGACGGCGTCGATGGGCGTCCCTGGCCGTGCGGGATCGAAAGGATGGGCGGCGAGCAACTCGCCGAAGGAGGTGATCTCCTCGTCCCAACGCGCGTTCGCCTCGCGTCGCCGCTTGTCCTGCCGCACCATCCCGCCCCTTGCCTTCCGCGCCCGTGGCACGAGGCGCCGGCCCGTGGGCCGCTCGCACGCGTCCGCGTTCACCGTCCCGCGTCCGCACCGCTCCTCCTCGGACCCTGCTCACGAGCGGCGTGCCGCACCCGGGACCTCACCGACACCCTAGCGCGCCCTCGTCCTCGGGCACCGGGCGCGCACCCGCAGGTGACGGTCCCGATCAGCGACCGCCTTGCACACGAGTGGATGCAGGCGCCGGCGCTCGATCATCGCCGGCACGTCGCAAGCGGAATCCAACCGTGCCGACCGGCCACGGCGCAGACCCTGCCTCGCGTCGGGAGACGTCGACGTTTCGGGCGGCGGTCCGATTGCCACGGGGTACGCCTCGTCGGCGCGTGGGGGGGGAGAGCCGGCCGCGCGGGCGCGGGCCCGTTCAGCGGAGAGCGGCCCAGTCAGGCGTCCAGGTGCCGGTGGCGTCCTGCTCGGCCGCCGTGACGGCGAGATGGGTGCGGAGGGCGGCCAACGCAGGGTGGGGATTGTCTCGGTGCCAGAGGAGCGAGTGCGGGTAGACGGGCGTCGGGTCGGTCACCGGAATGCGGCGCAGGCCATGGCCGGCGGGCCAGATGAGGCGGGTGTGCGCGCCCATGAAGGTGGCCAGGGCCGGGGTGTCGGCAATGGTGTCGAGGAGCGCGTCGGAGCCGAAGTTGGGGCCGGTCGCCTCGATGGTGAGGGCGAACTCGGCGACGAGGTCGTCGTAGTAGGCGCCCCACTCGGTACCGGGGGCGATGCCGGGCATCCAGATCCGATGTCCGACGAGTTGGGCGAGGGTCACCGACCGGGCATCCGCAAGCGCATGGTCGGGGCCGATGAGCAGTTGGAGCGGTTCGTCGAGCACTCGGACGGACTCGATGCCCTCGGGCAGGGCACGCCCGGGTGCGGTGACGGCACGGAAGGAAGCGTCGATCGCGCCGGAGCGAACGGCGGTGACGGCCTTCCCGATGTCGAGCAGCATCATCACGGTGAGGTCGACTTCGGGGTGCGCACGGTGGAAGCCGCGCATCAGGTTCGACTGCGCGCTGCGCGAGGTGATCACGTCGACGCGCAACGGCCGGTGGCCGGGGCGCACGGATGCGCCCGCACGTTCGACGACGAGCAACAGCTCTCGCGCGTGGGGAAGGAACGCCTGGCCGTCGATGGTGAGCTCAACCCCGCGCGGGGCACGGGTGAACAAGCGCACGCCGAGGGCGCGTTCCAGCGTGGCGATGCGTTTGGAGACGGCCTGCTGGGTGATCGACAGGTCGGCGGCGGCCTTCTGGAACTGGCCCGCTTCCACGACGGCGACAAAGGTGCGTACTGCTTCGAGATCCACGTCGACTCACCTTAGTGAACAACTTTTGGTTGTGTGTGGTCGACGAATCAGTTGTTTGACCTGCTGTTGTCCTGACCGTTTAGCTCTCGGTGACCAACATCCGTTTGTTCGGTCGGGACCGAGGGAGCGCACCGAACGTGCTGGGCAGAAAGTCACTGGGACGGCAGTTCGGCTGGCTGTGGGCGGCCGGTGCGGTGAGCGCATACGGATCGGGGCTGGGCTTCGGGGCATTGCCGCTGATCGCCGTACTGGTGTTGCACGCCGGCCCCGCCGAGGTGTCCGCACTGTCCGCGGTGGGGCCTGCGGTGGGCGCGCTGATCGCCGTGCCGCTCGGGCCGTGGGTGGAGTTCCGGCGCAAGCGTCCGACCATGATCCTGATGGATCTGGTGCGGTTCGCCGCCATGGTGTCGATCCCGATGGCCCATTTCTTCGGTCGGCTCGGTTTCGTTCAACTGCTCGTGGTCTCGGCCGTGGTCGCTGCGGCCAGGATCGTCTTCAACGCGGCCAGCGGCGCTTACCTCAAGGTCCTGGTCCGGCCGGATGACCTGCTCGTCGCCAACGCGCGGTTCGAGTCCACGCGCTGGAGCTCCGTCGCGGTGGGGCCACCGCTCGGTGGAGCGGCGATCGGTCTGTTCGGGCCGGTCGTCACCGTGGTGGCCGACGCGGTCAGCCATCTGCTCTCCGCGCTGTGCATCACCGCGATCCGCGGCCGGGAAGGAGTTCCGCGCGGCACCGGTGGTAGCCGGGGCCGAACAGCCGCACCGTTCGACGGCTGGCGCCACATCATGGGGCACCCCGTTCTACGCCCCCTCTACCTCAACCACCTGCTCGTCGCCGGTCTCATCATGGCCACCGAGCCGCTGCTGGCCGTGCTCCTGCTCCGGCAGCTCGGGTTTCCCCCCTGGCAGTACGGCCTCGCCTTCGCCGCCCCCTGCCTCGGCGGACTCATCGGCTCGCGGCTGGCCCGCCGCGTCGTGGCCCGCTTCGGCCGGTACCGGGTCTTCCGGGCCGTCGGCACCCTGCGCGTCATCTGGCTGATCGGCCTGGCCCTGGTCCGTCCCGGCACCGTCGGCCTCATCACCGTGATGGCCATCGAGCTGGCGATCATCATCAACATGAGCCTGTACGGCCCGGTCCTCGCCACCTACCGGCTGGAACTCACCCCCGAGCGTCTCGTCGCACGCACCCTGTCGGCCTGGTCGATCGGCCAACAGATGTCCATCGCCGTCCTCACCGCGCTCGTCGGGACGCTCTCCGGCGTCATCGGCCCGCGCGCCGCCCTCACGGTCGTGGGACTGCTCGCGCTGACCACCCCGCTCCTGCTTCCCCGGCGGGACCAGGACGCGCGGAAGGAGCCGGAACCGTCCCGAAGTCGCCTCGGGTGAGCGGACCGGAACGAGGGTCTGCGGATCCCCACGGCTCTGGCTGTGGAACTGGAGGCCAGGCGTCCGATGTGGCCGGCCGTGCAAGGCGGCCCGCCCCGTACAGCGCGCCCGTCGCCCGGCACCCGATACCCGTCCCGCCAGCGGACCGCTGGCGGGACGACAGGTGCACGGGAGCTGTG
>NZ_JBHYMF010000321.1:0-4561 GCF_042742855.1 Streptomyces sp. NPDC058877
TGACACGACAGGCCACCCCTCCCACGGGAACACCGAACCTATGCCTGACCAGCGAAAACACCGCCCTCAGGTTCGGTACGACAACACCTACTAAGAGTCGGGTTTCCGGAGCCCGACCCTCAAAGGCGCTCACAGCGGCGTCCACCGGAGCGCACTGGCCCCCGGCGACGGCTTCACGGGTCGCGCCTTCGCTCAGGTCACCTCTTGCTGCTCCCTGCCCTGCAGCTGCGCAGTCGGCTCAGCCGACAAGGCGGTCCGACTGGGGCCAGGGCCCCTGAAGACTGGCCCGCAGTCGTCGGGCAGATGGACCGTCACCAACGCGGCTGCCTCCTGCAGCGAAAAGCGCCTCGCCCAGGATGCCGCCCACGCGCAGCGGCGCATAGACGATGCGGAGAGTTCGTCGCCGGCCACAACGGTGCCACGGTCAAACACGGAACGACCTGTGCACCGCCATCCGGGACGCCACCGCCGCATCGTGGCTGCTCGGCTCGGCGCTCCCCGCGCCCCGGACGTGACGAGCAACGTCACGTCCGGTCCTGAGCAGGTATGCCCATCCTCCGCCCCACATGACGAACTAAAACCCGGGCTGGCAGCTGAGCTTCAGTCGCTCGGGGCGCTTCGGTGGCAACCTACGAGTGACCAGCGACTGAAGCTCAGCGACCCTGCAAAGCCTCAGTCGCTTACAGAAAAGCACAGGTCAGATGCTTGATAGAGAACCTTCCAGCGACTGAAGCGACCGAAGCTCTACATATCGGCTGTGCAGATCGCGCGTGTGCGTGTTATATGGGTGTCTTGAGTCGCTTCAGTCGCTGATTGCTGTTGCAGACACTGTCTGACCTGCAGGTTTGTGGGAGCGATTGAAAAGAGTGACCAGCCAGTCGAGTCGCTTGCGTCAGTTGCTCGGTCGCTGGTCGGAGCAGATGAGCGGCACGCCCGGCCGCGAAGGTGGTCCACCCGAACGGACGTCTTCGCTAGGCTGTCTCCGTCGTTGAGTCGCTTCAGTCGCTATTGGGAGATCGAATGCCTGCTGACCTGCGGGTTTCCTCCAGCGACTCAGGAAGCGTCGTCGCTTCGTCAGCCCCGCCCAGTCCGCTGGTGCGCCAGCCACGGCTGGCCGGTCCACCCGCTCGCCCCCGGCAAGAAGACCCCCGCCGCCAACTGCCCGGCCTGCCGCGAACCCGGACACGACCGCAGGACCTGCTCCTGCCGGATAGCCGCCCGCTGGTGCCACGGCTTCCACGCCGCAACTCTGGACAGCACCCGCATCCAGGACTGGTGGGGCACCCGCCCCCAGATGGGCGTGGGAGTCGCCTGCGGCCCGGCAAACCTCATCGTCATCGACATCGACGCCCACCCCGCACCGCAACCGGCCCGCAACCGGCTCCTGCCCGGCATCAACATCGCCGAGGACATCGACGTGTCCGCGATGACCACCGGCTTCCACACGCTCGCCGTCCTCGCCGCCCTCCGTGGCCAGCCCAGCCCCGCCGACGACTCCACCACCCTGCGCGTCCGCACCCCCTCCGGCGGCCTGCACGTCTGGTACCGCCAGACCGACTCCCGCCGCTGGCAGTGCTCCTCCGGCTCCAGCACCACCCGCGCCCTCGCCTGGCAGGTCGACGTCCGCGCCGACGGCGGATACATCATCGCGCCCGGCACCACCACCGACGCCGGCACCTATACCCCGCTCGGCACCGTACGGACCCCCGCGCCGCTCCCGGCCTGGCTCGCCCAGGAACTCCAGCGCACCCACCACCTGCCCGCCGCCCACGTCCCCGCCCCGCGCCCCGTACCCAGCCGCCCCCGCCAGGCCGTCCTCGCCGCTGGCGGCACCGCCAACCCGGTCGTCGCCGTACTTACCACCGTCCTCGCCGAGATCGCCGACTGCGCCCACGCCACCGAAGGCACTGGGTTCTCCGAGAAGCTGAACCGCGCCGCCTACACCGTTGGCGGCCTCGTCGCCGCAGGACACCTCCCCGCTCAGGACGCGGAGAACGCCCTCATGGAAACCGCTCTCCTCGCCCGCCCCGGGCAGGACTCCCGCGCCCAGGCCATTATCCGCAGCGGCATGACCGCCGGAGCCCGCCGTCCCCTGACCCCCGGGAGCCGCCCGTGACCAGCCCCGCCGGCGGCGAGCCGAACATGCTCTTCGACTTCGACCCCCAGGCCCTGGCCGAGCAGATCATGGCCAAGGCCGCCCCAGTCCTGCCGCCACAGCACACCGCACCGTCCGAACAGACGCCGCCGCCGGCCCCGTCGACAGCGACTGCCCAGGGCCTGTGGCCCGACTCTCTGACCGACCGCGGCAACGCCAAGCTCTTCGTCAAGCTCTACCAGGCCGACTTCCGCCATGTCCCAGGCCTGGGCTGGTACCGGTGGGACACCACCCGCTGGCAGGTCGACGAGGACGACTCCGTCCTGTGGGCCGCCGGAGAGATCGGCGAACATCTCGCCACCACCGACCCCACCGGCGAGCACCCAGTCGAGGCGCTCAAGAAGCACCGCCGCCGGGCCCTGAGCACCGCCGGCATCAACGCGATGCTCGCCCAGGCCAAATCCGCGCCTGGCATGGTCCTCAAGGCCGAATACCTCGACGCCGACCCCTACGCCCTGTGCACGCCGGCCGGGATCGTCGACCTCCACACCGGCCTCGTGCGCACCCCCGACCCCAACAAGGACTTCCACTCCCGCTCGACCACCGTCGGCCCCGCCGCGATGCCGATCCCCAGGTTCCAGCGCTTCCTCGCCGACACCTTCGGCGACGACGCCGAAGGCACCCAGATGATCAGCTTCCTGCAGCTGCTCCTGGGCTACTCCATCACTGGCGACGTCGGCGGCCAGGTCATGCCGTTCCTCTTCGGCGCCGGCAAGAACGGCAAGTCCGTCCTCCTCGACGTCTCGATGAAACTCCTCGGCGACTACGCCGACGCCGCACCGCCCGGCTTCCTCATGGCCCGCCTCTACGAAGGCCACCCCACCGACCTCGCCGAACTCCACGGCCGGCGCGTCGTCGTCTGCTCCGAGGTCAAGCCCGGCGACAAGTTCGACGAAGCCCGCGTGAAGCACCTCACCGGCGGCGACCGCATCAAGGCCCGCCGCATGCGGCAGGACTTCTTCTCCTTCAACCCCACCCACAAGCTCTGGCTCCTGGGCAACCACCGCCCCGAGGTCGGCACCGGCGGCTTCGCCTTCTGGCGCCGCATGCGCCTGATCCCGTTCGAGCGCACCGTCGCCGACGACCGCCGCATCGACAACCTTGCCGACATCCTCGTCGCCGAGGAAGGCCCCGGCATCCTCAACTGGCTCATCGACGGCGCCCGCCGCTACCTGGCCGGCGAGAAGGACCTCACCGGCCCCGACAAGGTCCGCATCGCCACCAACTCCTATGCCGAGACCGAGGACCACACCGGCCGCTTCTTCGACGAGGCCTGCCTCCTCAACCCCGACTGCCGCACCGAGCAGAAGACCCTCTACGACGCCTACCGCGGCTGGTGCCAGAGCGAAGGCTGCATCCCCATGAGCAACCGCACCTTCGCCGCCCGCGCCCGCGAACTACTAGGCCTCGCCTCCCCGAAAGAGATGATCTTGTCGAATTCGAGGAAGTACTACCCTGGCATCGGACTGCTTGCGAACGAGGAGACGGCATGAGTTCCCTGATCAGCGAGAACGATCTCAAGCACGAGACCGACCTCGTCTGGCTCGAGGACATCACCCGCCTCGACTACGTCCGCCAGAGCCTCGACCGCCTCCCCACCCGCACCGGCAGGCCGGCCTACCACCGCGACGGGCGCATGGTCGGCTACGCCACCCTCGCCACCGACGCCAAGGCCTCCCGCGCCTCCGGCACCTTCCGCCGCCGCGTCTTCTGGCTCCTCCCACACGACCGCGACACCGAACCCGACGGCCTGTACGCCAGCTCCGCTCCGGCTGAGGCCATCGACCCCGCAACCCTGCAGCCGCGCACTAAGGGGAGGAAGACTGAGCGCTCGGAAGGCGGCCCGCCGTCCAGCGCAATGCAGGCACTTGGGATAACCCTCCCGCTCTGACCTTGCCTCGCCGCAGCGACCGAAGCGACTCAAGCGACCGGAGCTCCGACATCACCGGAGCGTCCTGGAGCACGCCTGCGACACGTGTCCGCACTCACGGTGAGGCCGTCTGCAACCCGTGCCGATAGGGCGTGCGCAGGTCAGGCTTGGTGCCCAATTGGCTCGGGGGAGTACCACTGGGGCGCCCACGGTGGCCGCGCGCCGCGCCTGTCTTTCGCCGAGGGGCTTTGTACGGCGCAGAAGTCGGTGTGGGTACTTCAAGGACCGAAGACGGGGATGAGGCGTGCGACGCGGTGCCATCCGAGGGTGACGATGCCGGCGATGAGAGCTGCGCCACCGGTGAGCCATGGCCGGAGGTCCTCGGGGGTGAGGGGCAACTTCGGCAGGATTGCTGCCGTCAAGACGGCAGCAAGAGCGGCGGCTAGTACTCCAGTGCGGTTTTGTGATCTACCCGGTGGGTTCGTTGGCGGACCGTCGTTGGTAGTGGCTTTGTCGGGCTGTTGCCTGGTGGCGTC
>NZ_JBHYMF010000322.1:0-4543 GCF_042742855.1 Streptomyces sp. NPDC058877
GGATATTTACGGGGTGCTGCCATGGTGCTGGTGGATCTCCTTCGCCAGGACCGTAACCCTGGCATCAGGGACTCCACAAATCTCAGTACAGCTCACGTCGCCGCCACAGAACACGGCTGGCACGCCTTCCCCTTCCGCCCCCGCGACAAGCGGCCCGCCGGCGGACACCTCGCTACCGCGCTCGCCCTGCTCGCCTCGGCCGACCAGCGGTAGGGGTGGGGTTGTGGAGCGGGTGCCGTGCCTGGACTGGAGCGACAGCAGCCACTTCGACCACACCCGGGACCGGCCCTGCTGCCTGTGCGGCAGGCCCACCCCGATGAGGTCCCACAGCAAAGAGCCCGTGCACAAGGTGTGTGCCGAGGCATGGAACGCCGCCCACCCGGGCGAGCCCCGCCGCTATACCCGACCCGCCAAGGACCGCCCTCAACACGACGTGGGCACCTGGCGGTTCCACAACGACGGCCCCATCACCGACAAACGCGCCCCCATCCTTGGCCAGGTCGTCACCACCAACACCCTGCACTCCGGCCCCCGACAGTTCGAAGGTCCCCAGCAGGACCAACACGACCTGTTCGCCGCATGACAGCAACAAGGGCGGCCCCCGTCTCGCCAAAGTCCGGGGCCGCCCTCAATCCAGCACGCCACTAACGGACTGGAGATACCCAGCATGACCCAACCACTCCCCGCCCGGCGAGAGGACAGCGCCCCGCTGTCCATCGACCTGCCGGGCCTGGACCTCCTCGCTCACGCCGTCGCGGCAGCCGAGCACGGGTGGCACGTCTTCCCGCTCCGACCCCGCGACAAGCGACCCGCCGGCCACCCGGAGCGGAACTGCCCCGGCACCGGCCGCTGCGCGACCGGACACAAGACCCCCGAGCAGCGCGCCACCACCGACCCCGACCTCCTCGCCGCCGCGTGGACCCACGCCCCGTACAACATCGGCATCGCCACCGGACCGAGCGGCCTGCTCGTGGTCGACCTGGACACGCTCAAAGACAACGACGAGAAGGGAACGCCTGACGGCGTCACTTCTTTTGAGGCGCTCTGCGAGCGCGCCGGACAGGCCGTCCCCCACACCCACCGGGTCCGGACTCCGAGCGGCGGGATGCACCTGTACTTCACCCAACCCCAGGACGCCCGACTCGGCAACACCGCCGGACATCTGGGCAAGCACATCGACACCCGCGGCTGGGGCGGATACGTCGTCGCCCCCGGCTCCACCACCCCCAACGGCGCGTACGAGACCCTCGACGACCACCCACCCGTCGAGTTGCCCAACTGGATCCACACCGCGCTCACCACACCGCGTAAGACCCCCCACGCCCCGGCCTCGTTCGTCGCCCTCGGCGGTGGGACCCGCGCCGCCGAGGTGGCCCTGGAACGCGAGAGTGCCACCGTCCGCTCCACCCAGGAGGGCGGCAGGAACGCCCAGTTACTCGCGTCCGTAAGGGCGGTGGGACGGTTCGTCGCGTGGGGCGACATCCCCCGCCACGTGGCCGAAGAGGCTTTTCAAGCGGCGGGGGAGACCTCCGGACTGTCCGCGGCCGAGTGCCGCACCACGATCCGCAGCGCCCTGGACTGGTCCATCCGCACCGCCCGCCCCCGGCAGGCCGCCGCATGACCCGCCCCGAACCCCCCTCCTTGAAAAGCCCCACCCTCACCAGCCACCGGCCCACAGACGCCGCACCGGCCTCGCCGCCGGACACCGTGGGCGCCCCAATGGTCGTCGCCGAAGGCGTCCCTTCTGGCTCTGACCCGCACCCGGCCGACCACCCCGACCACACTCCCGCCCCTGCCCGGAGGGACACCCCCATGCCCGAGACGATCGACGGCGCCGCCCTGCTCGACGAGGTGGAAGCCTTCCACCGCCGCTTCAACATCTTCCCGCGGGAGGGCGCCTACGTCGCCGTCGCGCTCTGGGACGCGCACGCACACCTCCTCGACGCCTTCGACTCCACTCCCAGGATCGCGTTCCTCTCCCCGGAGCCTGGCTCCGGCAAGTCCCGCGCCCTGGAGGTCATGGAGACCCTGGTGCCGAACAAGATGGCCGCCGTGGACGCCTCCCCGTCCGCGCTCTTTAGGTCCGTGGCCGGCATCGAGGGTGAACGGCCCACGATCCTCTACGACGAGATCGACACCGTCTTTGGCCCCAAAGCCGGAGAGAACGAACAGCTCCGCGGCTTCCTCAACGCCGGACACCGACGCGGGCGCCTGATGTACCGGTGCGTAGGCGACGGCGCCAACCAGACCGTGCAGGGCTTCCCGTCCTACTGCGCCGTGGCCATGGCCGGGCTCGGCTCCCTGCCCGACACGATCCTCACCCGCTCCGTCATCATCCGCATGCGGCGCCGTGCCCCCAACGAGACCGTCGAGCCCTACCGGCTCGGCACCCACGAGAAGCAGGGCAACGCCATCCGCGACCGCCTCGCCGCCTGGGCCGACCAAGTACGCGACAAGGTCCAAGGAGCATGGCCCGAGATGCCCGAGGGCATCACCGACCGCCCCGCCGATGTATGGGAGCCGCTCCTCGCCGTCGCTGACGCCGCAGGCGGCAACTGGCCCGAGCGCGCCCGCGCTGCCTGCGTCGAACTGGTCCAGGCATCCCAGGCCGACGACAAGGCATCCATCGGCATCCGGCTCCTCACCGACCTGCGCGACCACGTCCTCATCGGTGTGGACAAGCTGCCCACCATCTCCGTCCTCGACCGGCTCAACGCCCTGGAAGACGCCCCCTGGGCAGACGTCGACGGCAAACCGCTCGACTCCCGCCGCCTGTCCAAGATGCTCAAGGAGTACCGCACCGCCAAGGACGAACCCATCGTCTCCCGCAACATCCGCACCGCCGGCGGCATCCTCAAGGGCTACTACGCCGAAGACCTCCACGACGCCTGGACGCGCTACTGTCCGCCCGTCCCGCAAACCAGCGCTACATCCGCTACGCCGCTACAGCCCAGCTCAGACCCCCTGTCCGTGTAGCGGCAACACCCGATGTAGCGGCTACACCCCCACTCCGCCGAGCCCGCCCGAATGCACTCCCCGGGCGGGCTCGCGAGCACCCCGAAGCGGGATGTAGCCGCTACATCCAACACATCCGCTACGCCTACACCCCCGCTGACCTGCGATGTAGCGGCGTAGCGGATGTAGCGGACTTCCCAAGAGGGAGCCGAGACGCTCCCACCTGCCAAGGAGACGACACCTTGACGACCACGCTCCCGACCACCCACATCGCCGTGACCGTCCCCGAGGTCATGGCCGCACTGAAGCTCAGCCGGTTCAAGGTCTACGACCTGATCCGTTCGGGCGCACTGCCCAGCTACACCGAGGGCCGCGCCCGCCGTATCCCGCTCGACTCCCTGCACACGTACATGCGCAACAAGCTTGAGGAGGCTGCCTGATGGCCAAGAGGCGCGCCAACGGAGAAGGCACCATCACGAAGCGCACGGACGGCCGGTACCAGGCCGCCGCGTACGTCTACCGGCCGGATGGCACCCGCACGCGGAAGTTCGTCTACGGCAAGACCCGCGACGAGGTGAACGACAAGCTCATCGAGATGCAGAACAAGACCCGCCAAGGCATCCCCGCCGCCACGTCGGCGATGCCCTTCGGGGACTACCTCACCTACTGGCTAGCCACGATCGCCCCGACCCGACTCAAGCCCGCGACGCTCAACAGCTACGAGGGCTTGTCCCGGCTCTACATCCGGCCGGCCCTCGGGAAGAAGCGACTCAACCGCCTCTCCCCCACGGACGTCCGGCTCTTCCTCGCTGCGTTCAAGGACGGCTGCCTGTGCTGCCTGCGCGGGGCCGACGCCGCCCGGCCCGAGGGCGAGCGGAACTGCTGCGCCGTGAACAAGTGCTGCAAGCGTGGCCCTTCCGCCCGGACCGTGCAGTACGTCCATGCCGTACTCCGGTCGGCCCTTCAGCAGGCCGTCCGGGAGGAACTGATCGCCCGTAACGTCGCAAAGATCGTGGAGACCCCCACCGTGAAGCGTGAAGAGGTTCGCCCGCTGGACGCGGGGGAGACTCGGTTGCTCCTGAAGACCGCGCGAGACCACCGGCTCTATGCCCTGTGGCTGCTCATGGTCTCCACCGGCCTGCGCCGCGGGGAGGTCCTCGGGCTCACGTGGTCGGACGTCGACCTCAGCGCCGGACAGCTCCGGGTCCGCCGGAACCTCCAGCGCATCAAGCGCGAGCTGCTCTTCGGCACGCCGAAGACGACGCGGTCCATCCGTACGGTCTCGCTCCCGAAGCGGTGCGTGGACGCGCTCCACGCCCACCGGGCGACCCAGGAGCAGGAGCGGAAGGTGGCCGGCGAGAAGTGGAAGCCGCTGGATCACCAACCGGGCGGACTCATCTTCACGACGTCGACCGGCAGGGCGACCGACCCCCGGAGCCTGAACCGGATGCTCACGGTCCTGTGTGCGAAGGCCAAGGTGCGACGCGTGCGCGTGTTGAGTCGGCCCGGGGCGCGGTGCCGGGATTGCTCCCGGTCCGTTTCCCCGGACCGCTCGCCGAACCCGCCGTACCGATCTCTCGGTAACGGG
>NZ_JBHYMF010000323.1:0-4480 GCF_042742855.1 Streptomyces sp. NPDC058877
ACGGGCAGCGGCTCCCAATCGGGCGCGCGACCCTCGGCACGGGCCCGATAGGCGACGTCGAGGTCGGCGAGCAGACGGCCCACCGACCAGCCGTCCGTGGCGATGTGGTGCACCAGGAGCACCAGCACGGCCGGCCCGCCGGACTCATGGAACAGGCCGACACGGAGGGGGAGTTCGTGGGTGACGTCCACGGGGAGCCGGGCGAAGGCCGTCGCCCGGGCCGGTGCGTCGTCAGCGCTGCACTCCTCCGCCTCGACGCGCACCTCGGGCTCGTCGAGGATCTCCTGGTACGGCTCCTCGTCCCTGGCCGGGTACACGGTCCGGAGCACCTCGTGACGCTCCACCAGGTCCCGCACCGCCGCCTTGAGGACGGCCGTGTCGGGCGTCGATCCCAGCCGGAGCACGACGGGCGCGTTGTAGGCCGAGGAGGAGCCCTCGAGCCGGTTGAGGAACCACAGTCGGCGCTGGGCGTAGGACAGGGGGATCACGGTTGCTGCTCCTCGTGGATGGCGGGGGCGGGCGGGTGAGCCGGTGGCAGGGGCCGCGGTGCGGGCGCGGACCGCGGTGTCGGCACGGGACGGGATGCGGGCGCGGACCGCGGTCAGACATCCCGTGCGGCCAGCAGCTCCTCGATGTGGGCGGCCAGGTCGCGCAGCCGCGGGTGGGCGTACACGGCCTTGACCGGCAGTGCCACGGAGAGTTCGGCCCGCACCCGGGAAACCAGCTTGATGGCGAGCAGGGAGTGGCCGCCGAGCTTGAAGAAGTTGTCGTCCGGGCCGATCGACGCGGCGCCGAGCACCTGCGTCCAGACGCGGGCGATCAACTCCTCCGCCCGGCCGTCCAGGCCGTCGTCGTCGAGGCCCTCGGCACGGGTTTCCTCCGGCCCGGTCTCCGTCGGGTTCTCCGGGCGGGTGGGCAGCGCGGACCGGTCGAGCTTGCCGCTGGGCGTGGTCGCGAAGCGGTCCACCGCGACGAACGCGCTCGGCACCATGTAGGAGGGCAGGGCGTCCGACAGGGCCGCACGCAGGGTGGTGGCCTCCCCGCCCCGGTGATAGGCGATCAGGCAGGCGGTGCCGCCGGCGTCCTCGCCGAGGATCACGGCGGCCTCGGCGACGCCGGGCACCCGGGTGAGGGCGGCCTCGATCTCCGGAAGCTCGATGCGGTGTCCGCGCAGCTTGATCTGGCCGTCGGCGCGGCCGAGGTAGACCAGGCTGCCGTCGGGACGGAGCCGGCATCGGTCACCGGTGCGGTACATGCGCCCGCCGGGAGTGGCAGCGGCCCCGGCGAGGTCTGCGACGAAACGCTCTGCCGTCAGACCGGGGCGGCGACGGTAGCCCCGCCCCACGCGCGGACCGGCGAGGTACAGCTCACCGGCCTCCCCCGGTCCGACCGGTGCGAGCTTCTCGTCGAGCAGGCGCATCTCCAGTCCGGGCAGGACGGCGCCGATGTGCGGCTCCCCCGGTCCGTCGATCCAGGCGGCGGTGGAGTCCACCGTGCACTCGGTCGGGCCGTACACGTTCAGCGCGCGCAGCAGACCGGCCTGGTGAGCGGCGGCGAAGCGGTCCCACAGCGCCGGACTGATCGCCTCGCCCCCGACCAGCAGGGTCAGCGGACGGGGGCCGCCGTCCGCCGTCAGCAGGTCGAGCAGCGGTTCGGCGTGCGAAGGGGTGATGTCCAGGTCGGTGAGGGACTTCTCGTCGACGAAGGCGGCGAGCAGGGCCGGGTCACGGCGCGTCTCCTCGTCGATCATGACGAGGGTGTCGCCCCGGCAGAGCCGTATCCACTGTTGCACGGAGGCGTCGAACGACGGGGAGGCGTTCCAGCCGACCCGCCGTCCCTCGCCGCCGGCGGCACCTTCCGATTCCAGCTCCGCGAGGAGGAGGGAGGCGGAGGCGCGTCCGATCTCGACGCCCTTGGGCCGACCGGTGGAACCGGAGGTGTAGATGACGTAGGCCAGCGTGTCCGCACCGACCGGAACGGGCTCGTACGGGGCCGGGGCGCCGTTCGGAGCGCCCGTCAGCTCGGCGACCGTCACCACGCGGGCGCCGGGAGCCGGAGAGCCGGTGGTACCGTCCAGGACCACGAGGTCGGCTCCGGAGTCCTCGACGAGGTAGCGACGGCGGTCGGCGGGCAGCGCCGGATCGACCGGCAGGTAGGCGGCACCCGCGGTGAGGGTGCCGATGATCGCCGTGACCAGGGCGGCGCCTCGCGGCAGGCAGAGGGCGACGACGCTCTCCGGACCGATGCCGAGGGCAGCGAACCGGACGGCGATCGTGGCGGCCTCGGCACGCAGTTCGTCGAAGGTGAGCCGGTGGTCACCGGCGATGACGGCGGTCCGGTCGCCGGGGGCGGTGGCGAGTCGGGCCAACAGGTCAACGGCACCGGTGCCGCGCACGGGGGCCTCGGCGACGGCGACGGCCGGGCTGGCGGAGCGCTCGGGGAGAACGGCGGTCATGGCGGGGCTCACCTTCCGTACAGGGTGGTCGAGGGGGCGGAGGTCGGGGAGCAGTCGGAGAGCCGCACCGGCTCGCCCATGGCGACGAGGATCTTCCGGTCCCCGGTGTACGACTCCCGACCGTGTGCGCAGAGGATGTTGTCGACGAGCATCAGGTCACCGGCCTGCCAGCTCTCCCGGAGCGTGACCGCCTGGTACGCCTCGTTGATCGCGTCCACCTCGGCGTCGGTGAGGGCGGTGCCGTCGCCCAGCCGGGTGTCGAACGGCAGTCCGTCCGCGCCGAACGTGTCGGTGAGGACCTCGCGGACGTCCTCGTCGAGGCTGCGGGCGTTCCAGAAGGCGAAGTGGTTGAACCAGGACTGCTCGCCCGTCACCGGGTGGGTGATGACCGCGGAACGACGCTGCCGGGTGCGCAGCGTGTCCTCGTCGAGCCACTCGTAGCCGATCGCATGGGCGTCGCAGTACTCCTCCGCCCCCGCGGGCTCGTCGGAGGAGAACGCCTTGCGCCAGGGCATGCCCGCCAGGTCGGAGTAGTTGCGGACCAGCAGCCAGCCCGCCTCGGCGAACCGGGCGACCAGTTCCCGCGGCAGCATCGCGAGGGCCTCGCGCATGTCTCCGACGGTGGTCGCACCGCCGGTCTCGGGAGCGGTGACGCAGCCGAAGAGCAGCACCCCGGGGAAGTCGAGGGTGTAACTGTTCTCGTTGTGCAGACGGATCGGTTGGGCGGCGGGCAGGTCCGTGGAGGAGAACACCCCTTCGCCGAAGTCGGTACGGGGGGTGGCCTTCTCCTTGTATCCGGCACGCTGGGCGATCAGCGCGTCGCGGGCCTCGGCGAAGGTCGCCGCGTCCGTCACCGGCAGCCCCCGCAGCATGACCGCACCGTGACGGTGCAGCTCGGCCTGGATGGCGGGGAGTTGGGCGGTCAGCCAGGCAGCGGCCTCCACCATGGAGTCGAAGGCCGGGGTGCGGATGAGGGCCGGCTTGCCGGGCTCCCGGACGGCGGCGACACCCGTGGTGGCCGGGTGCTGGGCGTACGTGGTCATGATGGGTTCCTCGTGTTCCCTCGAAGGAGTCGTCTGCTGACGGAAGATCAGGCGTTGCTGGGGACGGAAGCGTTCAGCGCCTCCAGGACCGGGTTCAGCCGGGCGAAGAAGCCGGGCAGGTCCTGCTGGAAGTAGAAGTGGTCGCCGGTCAGGACCTCGGGCACGATCTGCTGTCCGGCCACCAGGGACCATCCGTCGAGCATGTCGACGGGAACGATCGGATCGACGTCGCCACCGAACACCGCGACCGGGCAGTCGAGCCGTACGTCGGGAGCGGTGCACCGATAGGCGTCGTCGATGGCGAAGTCGGCGCGGATCGACGGCAGAACGATCTCCCGCAGTTCCTCGTCGTCGAGGATGCCGTCGTCGGTGCCACCGCGCTCCTTGATCGCGGCAACCAGCTGGTCGTCGTCGAGCCGCTCCGGATGGACCGGGCACTGATTGGGCAGCACGGGCGCCCGGCAAGCGGACGCGATCAGTCCCCGCGGGGTGCGACCGGTGGCCTGCAGGGTGCGGGTCACCTCGAAGGCGACCAGGGAACCCATGCTGTGTCCGAGCACCACCAGGGCGCCGGTGTCCGCGGGGAGGGCGTCGACCACCGGCAGCGCCAGGTCGTCGACGGACTCGGGCAGATCCTCGCTGAAGCGGGCGCCCCGGCCCGGGTACTGACCGATGAGCAGCCGGACGTCGGCCGGCAGGTGCTCGCGCCAGACGCTGTAGGCGTGTGCATTGCCTCCGGCGTGCGGCAGCACGAGCAACGACAGGCGGTGCGGGAGGTCACCGGGAAGGTCCCAGACGACGTCCTCGGCGGCAGGGGTCGGGAAGGTGGTCATCAGTCGATCCGTTCTGTCGTGTTTGCGGTCTTGGTGGTCGTCTTGCTCGTGGTTCCAGGGGCCTCGCGGTCTCAGGGGCCGTCCCGTGATCCGCGGTGGATCGGCGCGGGGCGTGGGAGGCGGTGCGCCGCAGGGCGGAGGGGCACCCC
>NZ_JBHYMF010000324.1:0-4417 GCF_042742855.1 Streptomyces sp. NPDC058877
CCCGCGGGTGGCCCGCGGCCGGGTTCCGGACGTGGAACTGCCCCCGGCCGGAGGGACATTCCGGGCGGGGGCAGTGGTCGTGCGGGGCTCGGCGGATCAGGGCCTCAGCAGGCGCCCTGGTCCTTCCAGACGCCCCATTCGCCAGTCGTGCCGGGCTCCTCGTTCTGGGTCCACCACTGGGCCTTCCAGGTGCGACCGTTGTGGGAGACGAGGCTGCCGCCGGTGTAGATGGTGCCGGCCACGTACGCCGGGGCGGTGCAGCCCGTGGGCGGCTCGGTGGTCGGCGGGGTGGTCGTCGGCGGGGTGGTGGGCTCCGTGGTCGGCGGGGTCGTGGGCTCCGTCGTCGGCGGGGTCGTGGGCGGGGTGGTCGGGGACGAGCCGACGGCGGCGACGATGTCCTTGAAGAGGGTCGCGTTGGCGTCGAGGCCGAGCAGCGAGTACATCATCGCGCCGGCGAGGCCGCGGTTGTGGGCGTAGTCGGCGCGCGCCTGGATGGTGCGCTTGTCCAGACCGGTGAAGAACTCGCCGTCCTTGTAGAAGTAGGCGGACTTGGCCTGGTCGTCCCAGAAGGTGGTCGCCGCGTTGTCGACGATGCCGCCGAGCTCCTTGTAGTGGGCGATGCCGGGCTGCTGGCTGAGCGGGCGGGCGCCGGAGGGGCCGGTGGCGGGCTGGGCGAGGCCGTTGGCGGTGCCGGCCGGGACGCCCTTCCAGCCGCGGTAGTAGAACTCGTAGCCGAGGGTCAGCTTGTTCGCCGGGAAGCCGCCGGTGATGCCGTAGGCGGGCTTGCCGTCGATCCAGGAGTCGATGGCGTTGTCGATCGAGTACTTCTCGGTGCCCGGCTTGATGGGGTCCGTGGGGTCGTTCGTGCCGGAG
Source organism: Streptomyces sp. NPDC058877 (assembly GCF_042742855.1). Lineage (NCBI taxonomy): Bacteria > Bacillati > Actinomycetota > Actinomycetes > Kitasatosporales > Streptomycetaceae > Streptomyces > Streptomyces sp. NPDC058877. Next base: position 874 of record NZ_JBHYMF010000324.1, read on the forward strand.
TAGAGCGGGGACTGGTGGTACGTCGGCCCGTCGCCGTCCCAGGCGCCGTGCATGTCGTACGTCATGATGTTCGCGTAGTCGAGGTACGCGCCGATCTTGTCCGTCTCGATGTTCTTGATCTTGTCCTGGCCGGCCGGGAGCGCGGCGGTCAGCAGGTACTTCTTGCCGCCGTGCGCGGCGCCGTACTCGTCGAGCTGCTTGCGGAACTCGGCGAGGAGGAGCGTGAAGTTCTGCTTGTCCTCGGGGGCGTAGTGGTTGCCGAGGTGACCATCGGGCGAGCCCGGGTACTCCCAGTCGATGTCGATGCCGTCGAAGATGCCGGCCGCGGTGCCGGGGCCGCCGAAGCCGCCCTCCACCGGCAGGTCGCCCTGGATGTACTGCTTGACGCAGGAGGCGACGAGCTTCTTGCGACTGGCGTCGGTCTTGGCCGCGTCCGAGAAGTACTTGGAGTAGGTCCAGCCGCCGAGCGAGATGTTGATCTTCAGGTGGGGGTGCTTCGCCTTCAGCTCCTTGAACTGGTTGAAGACGCCCACGATCGGCTGGTCCCACTTGTCGGCGACGCCGTCGACGCTGTCCGCCGCGGAGAAGGACTTCTGGTAGTCGGCGTACGAGTCGCCGGCGCCGTCACCCGCGTTGGGGTTGTTGTCGTCGCCCGCGGCCTTGTTGGCCTCGAAGCAGGTGAGGTCGGTCGGGTGGATGTTCCCGAACGAGTAGTTGATGACGTCCAGGTCGGCCGCGATGCCCCGCTCGTCGAGGTGCTTGGGGTAGAAGGCGTTCCCGTACACGCTCCACTGGTCGTAGTACGCGATCTTCACGCCGCCCGTGGAGGCGGTGGTGGCGGTTTCGGCCGCCTGGGCGGAGCCGAGGCCGGCCGTGGCGGCGAGCGCGCCGGCGGCGAGGGCCGAGCTGAGGAGCGCGGCGGTCAAGGGCTTACGGGGGTGCACGTGCGGCCTCCGGGAGGGGTGGCGGTACGGAAGTTGGAGCAGTGATATCCGCCGCATGAACGGCTCGTCAATGGTCTGAACCAGATTGAGGACTAGACCAATTTGCCGAGGAAAGCCCTCGTCAGGACCGCGCAGCACAGAAAAGAACCGCTCGCCACCATCGGTGACAAGCGGTTTAAGGTTCACTTAGGGAAGGCCGGCGGTTCGTTCGGGGTCGAACCAATCGCCGTCAGGAAACGAGGATTTCACGACGCCGGCAACTCCGGCAGCCCGTACGCATCGGCGATCAGCTCGTAGCTCCGGACCCGTTCCGCGCCGCCGTGCCCATTGGCCGTGATCATCAGCTCGTCCGCCCCCGTCCGCTTCTGGAGGTCGTCCAGGCCGGTGCGCACCCCGTCCGGAGTGCCGTACACGACGTTCGCGAGCCAGCCGTCCACGAACTCCCGCTCGGCCGGGCCGAATCCGTAGGCCGCGGCCTCCTCCGGCGTCGGCACCAGACCGGGCCGTCCGGTGCGCAACCGCAGCATCGCGAGGGCGCCGGCGAGCACCTGGCGGTGGGCCCCGGCCGCGTCCTCGGCGGCGAACGCCGAGACTCCGATCATGGCGTACGGCGCGTCGAGGACCCCGGAGGGCCGGAAGGAATCCCGGTAGAGATCGAGCGCCGGGATCGTGTTCCTGGCCGAAAAGTGATGGGCGAAGGCGAAGGGCAGTCCGAGCAGGCCTGCGAGGCGGGCGCTGTAGCCGGAGGAGCCGAGCAGCCAGATCGGCGGGCGCCCGTCCGGCCCCTGGACCGGCCCCGGCACGGCGTGGATCCGGGCGTACGGGTGCCCGTCCGGGAAGTCGTCGTCCAGGAACCGGGTCAGCTCGGCGAGCTGCTCCGGGAAGTCGTCCCCGGATTCCCGGCCCCCGCCGGGCCCCCCGGTGCGCCGCAGGGCGGCGGCGGTGGCCCCGTCGGTGCCGGGGGCGCGGCCGAGGCCGAGGTCGATCCGCCCCGGGGCGAGGGCCTCCAGGGTGCCGAACTGTTCGGCGACGACCAGGGGGGCGTGATTGGGCAGCATGACGCCGCCCGAACCGAGCCGGATGCGTCGGGTGTGGGCCGCGAGGTGGGCGAGGATCACGGCCGGCGAGGAGGAGGCGACCCCGGGCATGGAGTGGTGCTCGGCCACCCAGTGCCGGTGGAAGCCGCGGCGCTCGGCGAGCCGGCTCAGCTCGACGCTGGTGGCGAGCGCCTGGGACGCGGTCCGCCCGCTGCCGACGGTCACCAGGTCCAGCACGGACAGCGGTACGGGCGCGGTCCCCCGCACCTCTCCTCGAATTGCGTCGGTCACCGTCGGACCCCTCCTCGGCACGCGTGTGGATGTGTCGGGGCCATAACGGGAGGACCCCTCCGCTTATTCCCCTCCGGGACGCCCCGGACCTTCGGGACCGGCCACCGACCCCGTCCCACCGGCGGGAACGCACCGTTCACCCATGGCCGAAGACCGATGCGTGCGCCGGCGTGCACGTCCCTGACCTGAGGCTCTGCACACCACTCATGACATGGGCATATGCCAGGGTGGCGCGCCGCAGCCCAGGGGCCCGATCCGCCGCATCATTCTCGCCAACAGCCGCCCCGCAGAGGGCCCTTGGCAGCTATCGTGGTACGAAAGCTTGCGGTCACAACCTGCTAGGGGGAAACCGTGGCGCTGAAGCCCGAGCCCACTGCGCCGTTCCACTCGGTGCAATACGCCCTGCGCGTCCTCGAGACGGTCTCACGGCACGGTGGCGGAGTGACGGACGTCCAGATCGCGCGCGAGACCGGCCTGCCCGTCGTCCACCTGTCCTCACTCCTCCTCATGCTCCGCCGCGAGGGGTACGTGGAGCAGGTCGCCGACGGCGCCTACGTGATCGGGGACTCCCTCGTCCTCCTCGGCTCCGGCCTGACCCGCCGCGAAGCCCTGGAGGCCAAGCTCCAGGAGACCCTGACCGAGCTGCGCGACTCCGTCGGCGCCGCGGTCTACATCAGCCGGTACATCGACGGCGAGGTGAAGATCACCCAGTTCGCCGACGGCCCGCGCACGCCGAAGGTCAACGAGTGGGTGGACTTCCGCTCGGCGGCGCACGCCAGCGCGGTCGGCAAGTGCCTGCTCACCCAACTCGACCAGAACGGTCGACGGGACCACCTCTCGCGCCACAAGATCGCCCGGCTGACCTCCCGGACGATCACCAGCGAGCGGATCCTCTTCTCCAAGCTCGACAGCCAGCCGGCGACCGTTCCCGTGCTCGACCTCCAGGAGTACGCGGTGGGCACGGTGTGCGCGGCCGTTCCGCTGACGGCGGGCTCGGCCGTGGGCTGCCTGGCGCTGTCCCTTCCGATCGAACACGCCCACCGACTGCGCGCGGCGGCGGACACCCTCAACCGGAAGGCCGCCCCGGTGGTGCTCTCGCTGGCGCTCTGAGGCGGACGGGGCGAGGTCCCGGCGGGGTGGTCACGAGCACCCCGCGGGACCAGGTAGTATTTTCTCTGTCAGCAGGCGCCGCTAGCTCAGTTGGTTAGAGCAGCTGACTCTTAATCAGCGGGTCCGGGGTTCGAGTCCCTGGCGGCGCACAGACGGAAGAAG
>NZ_JBHYMF010000325.1:0-4387 GCF_042742855.1 Streptomyces sp. NPDC058877
AGCAGGCACCGATCACTTACGAACAACAGTCAGCTACCCTGATACTTGCCGCATAACGACACGAACAGGTGTCCACCCTCCGGGGACAAGGCCCGTTGTCCGTGCCGACCGCGACCGCGTCGACCGGGGGAAGCCGGAAGGCGGAGCGGTAGACCGCTTGAACCGGTGTGGCCGACGGGGAGTCCCGCAGGAAGATCCGGGGGTCGAACTTCTGCCATGGCGGCTCGCTCGTGCTGCCGCCGAAGGGGCTCATGCCCCACACCTGCACTGGTTTCCACTGCCTCACCAGGGCCTCGGCCGCTTCGAGGACATCTGCGCCCACCAGGAGACCGGCCCGGATCATGAGGACGTCAGGGCGGGGTACGTCGAGGTCCGTGAGCGGGCGCGGGTCCCAGCTCGAAACGCCCCACCCTCCGCACAGTCCCGCGCGTGCGGCGTCGGCCAGGACCTCACACGCCCGCGCCAGTGCCTCGGCGCCGGGGCGTGCGTGCTCGGGGTTGTGGAGGAGCACGGCCTGCGGTTCCCGTCCCAGATCCTTCGCGGCCCGCTCGATGGCGGCGCGCAGCCGGTCGGGGGCGAGGGAGTGTTCCCCGGGGAAGTACCCGACCTTGGTGGAGATCGAGAACTTCGGCAGGAGGTCGCCGGCCACCGCGTTCAGTGTCTCGTGGGAGCGGTGGTGGAGGTAGTTCGCGGCGGTGTCGAGGCGCGTTACGCCGAGGCTGGCGGCTGTTTCGACTACGTCACGGGCGTGACGAGACCGGTATAGCCCGAGGACGAGGTCTCCGTCAGTGGTTCGCACAGCCCCTCCGTGATCAGCAGGTCGGCCAGGGTGGTGGTGTCTGCGTCGGCGCCCTCCAGGTGGACCGGGTGACCCGACAGGAGTGCGCGAAGGCCCTCCTCCGCCCGCGCGTGGAAGGTCAGCTGCTTGCCGCCACCGCGGACCTGGACCGTGTCGCCGGACCGGGTGATGTGGGGGGCGAACTCGGTGACGGCCACGACGCCGTCGAGCCGGCCGAAGGCCGCAACGTGGGGCATGTGGCGGGCGGGCGGGGTACTGGAGCGCAGCTCGTCCAGGTACCGCTCGGGACTGTAGGAGGCAGCCAGGGTGCTGAGCTTGTCCGCCAGTCCCGTGGGGCCGGTTTCGCCGGCGCCTTCCAGGTCGCGGCGGAACGCCTCGTCTGCGCGGGCGGTGTCGGAGAGGAAGTTGACCCATGTGACACCGGTGCGTTTGGTGAACCCGAACGTCACGTGCAGTGAGTGGCCGTCGCTGCCGGAGCCGAGGCGGGTGGCGGTGTGCCAGAAGCCACGGGGGATGTGCATGACGTCCCCGGCCCGCATCGTGCCCTTCCACAGCGCCTCCTCGGAAGGCGTGCGGTTGCGTTCCGCGTCGCGGTACATCGGCGCCGGCCGGGACGGGCCGCGGACCTCCCACGACTTCTCCCCGGACAACTGCACGGCGATGACCTCGTGGTCGTCCCAATGCAGATGGAATCCGTCGGTGTCGCCGACCGCGAGGTAGGCGTTGGCGGAGGTCAGCTCGCCCGACCACCAGCCCAGGGCCCGGCAGGCGACTTCCAGCGTCGGGTCGAAGAAGTCCACATGGTCCAGCACCACGGTGCCGCCCTCGTTGAGGATGCGCCCCAGGGCCGCCATGTCGGCCTGACTCACCGCCTGCCTGCGCCGGTTGACATTGGTGGACAGGAACGTGGACGGGTGGATCTCCTCGCCCCCGGCGTAGCAGCGCAGTTGCGGGTTGGCCAGGTGGCGGCGCTTGATCAGGTCCAGCAGCTTGTGCGGGGTCAGCAGGCGGGCGGGCAGGTCCGGGTCCGTGAGACGGCCGCGCGCGAACGCGGCCCCCACGGAGCCCGGCCCGTCCCAGCCGAGAGCCTTCTCGATGTGGGTGACGAGCCGGTGCTCCATGGCCTCCCCTACGCCTTCGGGAGGTTCAGATCGCGGTTCTCTCCGTCATCGCCCGCGCTGTTCTGCGAGCTGGTGATGTCGGACCGTTCAGACTCGCTCCGGTCATGCGCGGTCGCCAGCTCCTCCACCGCGATCAGAAGCGCGGGACTGGTCCCCGACGTCTGCGTGGACGCCCTGTCTGCCATCGACGCTCTCCCCTCGGTCGCTACCGCCCGGGTCCGGGCGAAGGAACGAGTTAACCTGCGTCCAGCAGATGCCAGTAGAGCGAAATTCGGACATACGTACGGACTACTTCTCCTCGGCCGCCTCGCCGTCGCACGGCTGACCAACGTGACGCGGGACCGCCCGTTCCGCTCGCGCGCCCGTGCGATCCGCCCCAGGGCGCAGACGGAAGAGATGCGGGTGAACCACCGGACGCCACAGGGCGGCCCCGTCGCAGACCCCCTCTTCGGCCTCCCGGATCTGGTCGGGTCGGGGTGGTGAGCGCCTCGCACGGTCAGAGGCGCCAGGATGCGGGGCAGGGGAACATAGCGCGTGATCGCCGGTTGGCCAAACCGGCGATCCCACAGATCATTGATGCTCCACCGCCACGCCCTGCCCCACCGTCGAAAGGCGTCTCCCGACAACCTCAGACCGCCCGCGAAGTACACACGCCACGAGGCCGGCAGTCGATCACGCCGCCGCGTAACTCGCCCGGAACAGTTCCTGCGCCCGCTCCACGTCCCTCGGCGTACGGAGCTGGACCTCCAGGTCGCCCGTCCCATGGTGACCGAGACCGGACACGTCCCGGGTGAATCCCGGCACGAGGTCGACGCCCTTCGGGTCGACCTTCAGGTAGACCAGGAGCTTGCTCCGCTGCGGCGGGCACACGCAGGCGAAGTTCCGCAGTCGCTGATACGCCCGGTACGTCTTGCGCTCGACGCGGTTCACACCGTCCCCGAGCCCAAGCAGCGCCTCATCGACCGCGCTCGCCAGCTCCACCATCGACGCACCCTGGACGCCGGCCGCCGCCCGAGCAACCGCCTGCCGACGCGCCCGGCGGGCCACCGGCATGCCGCCACTCACGGACGCCACGGTCTCAAGCCCGAGCAGGTCGCTGCCGAAGAGTCGGTAGCGGACCAAGTCGATCGAGCGCCGGTGCTCGCGCACGGCATGCACGTCGTAGCGGGTGAAGTCGCCGGCGATGCAGATCAGACGCGGGCCGCTCCACAGCACCTGGGACGCGGCCGTCACCCCGAGCCGGTCGCGGACCAGGTGCTCGAACTCAGCCCGGTGGTCCATCAGCCAGCTGAGGTAGAACAGGCCCTGGTTGATCACACCCGCGTCAGTCGAACGCTTGTACTCGACGATGACCGGTGCCCCGTTCTCGTCCAACCCGAGCGAGTCGATCCGGCCACCATGGACCGGCCCCGTACCGTACTCGCTCGCCAAGAACCGGACGCCCAGCAGCGTCTCCATGCTCCCCTCGACAAGACCCTGCACATCAGCCTCAACCTCGGCAAGATGCGGCGTGACCTCGGTCATGCCGCTTTTGCCGCGTCCGTACGGAACAGCTTCAAGCCCATCACCCCCCGATATCGCGTAGGGGATCAACAACGCCGGAAGGATCGAGATTTGTTTCCGCAACGGCCGATAAGTCTGTGGAGAACGTGTGATGAACAGCCGCGCGCCTGGATCCACAACCCCCGGCTCACGGCCACACCTCCTCCGCTCTCGCGCGGTCCGTCGGCATCCAGCACGAATCCAGCACGGTACGGATGGCGAGGGGTGATGACAGGTGACGAGGGGTCAGAATATCCAGCACCTATCCAGCACGGTAAAAACGAAGGGGCCCAACTCCGAAGAGTCGAACCCCATCTGACCTGCACGTTTGCCAGATCAACAATGTGGTGCTATGTCACCCACTACACGTTGAAGCGGAACTTCATCACACTCTGCCATGCCTCCTTTCTACATGACGTCATGCAGGACGTACCCGCCGATGCTCAGCTCGGCGCTGGCCCGACAACTCACTGCCGAGGGATCAGCCCGTTGTCCTGGCGGAACGAGACATCCCCGCGTCGGCGGGGAAGACGTGGCCCTTCCGCCCACGGACCTACTGGAGCTCGGAACACCCCCACGCCGGCGGGGAAGACTGAGGGCGTAGATGCGTGGCCCGCCGTACGGCGGAACACCCCCACGTCGATGGGGAAGACGACGCCGGCCCGTACGACCGGATCTTCGTCTCCGGAACACCCCCACGTCGATGGGGAAGACGCAGTGGTGGGTGAGGGGGTTGCCGGGGTGGGCGGAACACCCCCACGTCGGTGGGGAAGACGTGGCGGCCTGGCAGGAGCGGGAGTACGGCGTCGGAACACCCCCACGTCGGTGGGTGAGGTTCCCCCGAGATGCGGGGAAAGGTGACAGCAGGTCAGATGGGTCTCATGAGAGGAGCCCAGACGATGCCTGCACCGAGGAAGTACCCGCT
>NZ_JBHYMF010000326.1:0-4207 GCF_042742855.1 Streptomyces sp. NPDC058877
CCGCACCCGCACCAGCCACTTCGCAGCACTTCGCCCCGCCGACCAAACGATCGACAGGGCGAAGTAGGCAGGCCCCGAATTAACCAACGGCATCCTCGCAAGAGGAGCGGGGCCTTCGCGTTCCTTGCGCACGGCGTGACGGCGCCCGCCAGGACGGCGCCTCCCGCCGTGAGCGCGATGCGCGGCAGGGCCGGCGCGCCCGTGCGGTTCGGGCCCGAGGCGGTGGTCGGGCAGCTCTCCGGTCCGTGCGGAGCGGGACGGAGGGCTGCCGTGCGCCCCGGGGCCGGCGGACTCGGCGAGGATTCGGGCAGCCGGGTCTTCGCCACGGCGTCTTCGATGGACGGCCCCTTTGTGTCACATCTGTGCGGTCTTTGATCTTTTACCCCCTTCGCCCCTCTCCTCCTGTGCCTCTCCACCCGCCCGCAGGGTGGCTCCTGGGTCGGGGGGTACTCCTGATGTCGTGTCAAGGGGGGAACGCGGCGGATGGTTGGACGAAACGCCGCAGATACCGCCTGCTTATCCCGGAGGTCTCAACTCGGGAAAGATGGCCGGAGAAACCTGCTTTCGATCTTGCTCAGGCGAAGGGAAGTGGACTATACCTGTCGGCGTCCAGCCAGTCGGAGCAATCCGACGACGGCCCGACGCGTGCACGACCCGGCTGCAATTAACCGCGGTGGCGGGGCCCTTCGCCTGTGGCGAGTGAGATACGGGCGACCGGTACACCGCCTGAGTCCTGAATGAAGGCGAGGACTTGAGCATGGGATCCATCTCCGCACACAACGGTGAGGGCCTCGGCCGTCGCGATCTGATCAAGCGCTCGGCCGCTATCGGTCTGATCTCCGTACCGACGATGGGCTTCCTGTCCGCCTGCGCGAGCAGCGGTGGCGGCGGCAACGAAAAGGTCGACAAGGGGACGAAGTCCGACAAGAACCCGCTCGGGGTGAACGAGTCGGCACCGCTCGATTTCGTCCTTTTCGACGGCGGATTCGGACAGGAGTACGCCAAGGACGCGATCAAGGTCTACGAGGCGAATTACCCCAAGGCCCAGGTCAAGTTCACCCCCACCCAGAAGATCACCACCACCCTGCAGCCGCGCTTCAACGGCGGCACCCCGCCGGACCTCATCGACAACTCCGGTGCCGAGCAGATGGACATGGGCGTCCTGGTCGGCCAGAAGCAGCTGGCCGACCTCACCCCGCTCCTCGACGCCCCCTCCATCGACGACCCGAGTAAGAAGGTCCGCGACACCCTGCGGCCCGGCATCGTCGAGATGGGCCAGTTCGACGGTGACCCGGTGTGGATCATGTACTACGCCTACACGGTCTACGGCGTGTGGTACTCCCAGAAGCTGCTCGACTCCCTCGACGCGAAGTACCCCGAGACCTGGGACGAGATGCTGGCCGTCTGCGAGAAGGCCAAGAAGAGGGGCATCGCCGGCTGGACGTACGCCGGCAAGCACCCGTACTACATCCCCTTCTCGCTCTACCCGATGATCGGCAAGGTCGGCGGCCGAGAGGTTCTGGACGCCATCGACAACCTGGAGCCGAAGGCCTGGGAGCACCCCGCGGTCAAGGCGTGCTTCGAGGCGTACTACGAGCTGTACCGCAAGGGCTACATCCTCAAGGGCACCCCCGGCCTCGACCACATCCAGTCGCAGACCGCCTGGACCGAGGGCAAGGCGCTCTTCATCCCGAACGGCTCCTGGGTCGAGAACGAGGCCGCGAAGACCATGCCGGGCGACTTCGACCTGGCGGTCTCCGGCCCGACAGGCATCGACTCCTCGGACAAGATGCCCTTCGGCACCATCTGGGCCTCCGGCGGCGAGCCCTTCATCGTCCCGGCGAAGGCGAAGAACCCGGAGGGCGGTCTGGAGCAGCTGCGCATCATGCTCAGCGAGGCCTCCTCCAAGAACTTCACGCAGTCGGTGAAGTCCCTGACCGCCCTCAACGGCGGCACCGACGGCATCGAGTTGACCCCGGGCCTCAAGTCCGGCGTCGCCGCGCTGGACAAGGCGGGCCAGAACGTCGTCAACCCGCGCCTCCAGGACTGGTACGTCGCCCTCCAGAAGGAGAAGATCGGCGTCGCCGGCCTCGGCGAGATGATGGCCGGCCGTGCGACCCCGGCCGAGACGATCAAGAAGATCCAGAAGTACGCCGATGAAGCGGCCAAGGACTCGAGCATCAAGCACTACAAGCACCAGTGAGCAGTGCCGGGGCTCCTTCCCGCCGACCGGGAGCGGGCCCCGGCCCTTTGCGCGCGGCATCAGCAGCGCGTGGCACCAGCGGCGCCTCTCCGCGGGAAGATCGGGGTCGGTAGGAATGCAACACGGCAAATACCGTTTCATCGTGGGGTTCCTGGCGGCCCCCCTGGCGCTCTACGCGCTGTTCGTCATCTGGCCGTTCATCCAGTCCATCTACTACTCGTTCACGGACTGGAGCGGCCTGAGCCCCGAATTCCGGATGGTCGGATTCGACAACTACAGCAGAATGCTGGACGACGAGATCTTCTGGAAATCGCTCCAGCACAGTCTGACCTTCGCCGTGGTGCTGCCGCTGGTGACGGTCGGGCTCGCGCTTTTCTTCGCCTTCATGCTCAATGTCGGTGGTCGGCGCCGCAGGGGTGCGGCGATCGCAGGCGTGCGCGGTTCTTCCTTCTACAAGATCGTCTATTTCTTCCCGCAGGTGTTGTCGATCGCGATCGTCGCGCTGCTCTTCCAGTTCGCGTACAACCCGAACAGCGGAGCCATCAATTCCGTATTGAAGGGCGTCGGTCTCGGCAGCGTGCAACCGGACTGGCTCGGGGATCCGGACCTCGCCCTCATCTGCGTGATGCTGGTGCTCGTCTGGTCCACCGTCGGATTCTTCGTCGTCCTCTTCTCCGCGGGAATGGCATCCATTCCGAGGGACTTCTACGAGGCGGCCCTGCTCGACGGCGCCAACCGCTTCACCACCTTCTTCAAGATCACCCTGCCGCTGCTCTGGGACACCGTGCAGTCCGGCTGGATCTACATGGGCATCCTCGCCCTCGGTGCGGAATCCTTCGCCGTCGTGCAGATCATGACCGTCGGCCCCAACGGCGGCGGGCCCGACTACTCCACCATCGTCATGCCGCTGTACGTGTACCAGAAGGCATTCCGGGACGGTCAGGCCGCCTACGCAACGACCATCGGTGTCGCGCTCCTCCTCGTCACGCTGGCCTTCGCCGCCGTCGTGATGAAGCTGGGCCGGCGCGAGCGGCTGGAGTTCTGATGAAGACGACCGACACTGCCACCCCCGACGTCGGGGCCTCCGGCTCCCCGGCCGGATCCGGACCCGTGGTCACCAAGACGGTGGCGCCCGCCCCGCGCAGGACCGCCAAGGCCGAGGGCGCGACCCTCAACGTCTTCTCCCACGGCGTCCTGATCATCTGGGCGATCATGGTGGTCATGCCGCTGCTCTGGGCGGTCATGACCTCCTTCAAGACCGACCGGGCGATCTTCACCTCGCCCTGGGCGCTGCCCGACAAGCTGCACTTCGAGAACTGGTCGCGCGCTTGGACCGAAGCGCACATGAGCGACTACTTCCTGAACACCGTCCTGGTGGTCGGCGGCTCGCTCATCGGCACCCTGCTCTTCGGCTCGATGGCGGCGTACGTCCTCGCCCGCTTCGACTTCCCCGGGAACCGCTTCATCTACTTCCTCTTCATCGGAGGGATGAGCTTCCCGATCATCCTGGCGCTCGTGCCGCTCTTCTACGTGCTCCAGAACATGGCCCTGCTCAACACGCTGCACGGCCTGATCCTGGTCTACATCGCGTACTCGCTGCCGTTCACGGTCTTCTTCCTCACCGCCTTCTTCCGCACCCTGCCGACCTCGGTGGCGGAGGCCGCCTTCGTGGACGGGGCCTCGCACACCCGGACCTTCTTCCAGGTGATGCTGCCGATGGCCAGGCCGGGCCTCATCAGCGTCGGCATCTTCAACTTCCTCGGCCAGTGGAACCAGTACCTGCTGCCGACCGTGCTCAACACCGAGCCGGAGAAGAAGGTGCTCTCCCAGGGACTCGTCCAGCTGGCCGTCAGCCAGGGGTACAAGGGCGACTGGTCCGGACTCTTCGCCGGGCTGGTGATGGCGATGCTCCCGGTCCTCGCCGCGTACATCATCTTCCAGCGGCAGGTGGTGGCCGGTCTGACCGCCGGCGCCGTGAAGTGACTCCCAGGGCCCGACGGGCCC
>NZ_JBHYMF010000327.1:0-4032 GCF_042742855.1 Streptomyces sp. NPDC058877
GCGGTGCGCCAGGGCCGGACCGTCCGTGCTGCGGGAGGCTCCTGCGGTGCGGCGATCCGGGCGGGGCGCCCGCTTGCCGTGCGGCGAAACGCCTCCGCCTCCTTCCGGGCGGACCGCCCTGCCGCACGGTCCCCGTCCTTCGGGCGGGTGACGGTGGCACGTCGTAGGCTGGGGACGCACCCGGCCGCGCGGCCGGAGACCACCCGGCCCGTGAGACGTGTCGGGTCGTTCGCGTTGCCCGCCCCCCGTAGTCCGAACCCGGGATGGAAGTCCATGAGCCTGCACGGTCTGCTCGACGTCGTCGTCAAGGACGCCGCCCTCGCCGAGGCGGTGAAGGCCGCCGCCGACGGGAACCGTCCGCACGTGGACCTGGTCGGGCCGGCGGCTGCACGGCCGTTCGCCGTGGCCGCACTGGCCCGGGAATCGGGGCGGCCCGTGCTCGCGGTGACCGCGACCGGACGGGAGGCCGAGGACCTCGCCGCCGCCCTGCGCTCCCTGCTCGACCCGGACGCGGTCGTCGAGTACCCCGCGTGGGAGACCCTGCCGCACGAGCGCCTGTCGCCCCGTTCCGACACCGTCGGCCGCCGCCTCGCCGTGCTGCGCCGCCTCGCGCACCCGAGCGGGGACGACCCGGCGGCCGGTCCGGTCAGCGTGGTCGTCGCCCCCGTCCGGTCCGTGCTCCAGCCCCAGGTCAAGGGCCTGGGGGACTTGGAGCCGGTGGCGCTCCGCAGCGGCCAGACGGCGGACCTGAACGAGGTCGTCGAAGGCCTGGCCGCCGCCGCGTACGCCCGGGTGGAGCTGGTCGAGAAGCGCGGCGAGTTCGCCGTGCGCGGCGGCATCCTGGACGTCTTCCCGCCCACCGAGGAACACCCGCTCCGGGTCGAGTTCTGGGGCGACGACGTCGAGGAGATCCGTTACTTCAAGGTCGCCGACCAGCGTTCCCTCGAAGTCGCCGAGCACGGCCTGTGGGCGCCGCCCTGTCGTGAGCTGCTCCTCACCGAGCCGGTGCGCGAGCGGGCGGCGGCGCTCGCCGAGGAACACCCCGAGCTGGGCGAGCTGCTCAACAAGATCGCCGAGGGCATCGCGGTCGAGGGCATGGAATCGCTCGCCCCGGTGCTCGTCGACGACATGGAGCTGCTGCTCGACGTGCTGCCGGAGGGCGCCCTGGCCGTCGTCTGCGACCCGGAACGGGTGCGGACCCGGGCCGCCGACCTGGTGGCGACCTCGCAGGAGTTCCTCCAGGCATCCTGGGCGGCGACGGCCGGCGGCGGCGAGGCCCCGATCGACGTCGGCGCCGCATCGCTGTGGGGCATCGCGGACGTGCGGGACCGGGCGCGGGAGCTGGGCATGGCCTGGTGGTCGGTGTCGCCGTTCGCGGCGGACTCCGGCGCGGCCGACGGGGACACGTTGGTCCTCGGGATGCACGCCCCCGAGGCGTACCGGGGCGACACCGCCCGCGCGCTCGCCGACACCAAGGGCTGGCTGGCCGACGGCTGGCGCACGGTGTACGTGACGGAGGCCCACGGCCCGGCGGCGCGCACGGTGGAGGTCCTCGGCGGCGAGGGCATCGCCGCCCGCCTCACCTCCCTGGACGCGAAGCCGGGCGGCCCGGCGGAGATCGCCCCGTCCGTCGTGCACGTCTCGACCGGCTCCATCGACCACGGCTTCGTCGACCCGGCCCTCAAGCTGGCCGTGCTCACCGAGACCGACCTCTCCGGCCAGAAGGCGGCCGGCAAGGACGGTCAGCGGATGCCGGCCAAGCGCCGCAAGACGATCGACCCGCTGACGCTGGAGGTCGGCGACTACATCGTGCACGAGCAGCACGGCGTCGGCCGGTACATCGAGATGGTGCAGCGGACCGTGCAGGGCGCGACCCGCGAGTACCTGCTGGTCGAGTACGCCCCGGCCAAGCGCGGCCAGCCCGGCGACCGGCTGTACATCCCGACCGACCAGTTGGAGCAGGTCACCAAGTACGTGGGTGGCGAGGCGCCGACCCTGCACAGGCTCGGCGGCGCGGACTGGACGAAGACCAAGCAGCGGGCGAAGAAGGCGGTCAAGGAGATCGCCGCCGACCTGATCAAGCTGTACTCGGCGCGGATGGCGGCGCCCGGCCACGCCTTCGGTCCGGACACCCCGTGGCAGCGGGAGCTGGAGGACGCCTTCCCGTACGCGGAGACGCCCGACCAGCTGTCCACCATCGCCGAGGTGAAGGAGGACATGGAGAAGACCGTCCCCATGGACCGCCTGATCTGCGGCGACGTCGGCTACGGCAAGACGGAGATCGCCGTGCGGGCGGCCTTCAAGGCGGTCCAGGACGGCAAGCAGGTCGCGGTCCTGGTCCCGACCACCCTGCTCGTCCAGCAGCACTTCGGCACCTTCAGCGAGCGGTACTCGCAGTTTCCGGTGAAGGTGCGGGCGCTCAGCCGCTTCCAGACGGAGAGCGAGTCGAAGGCGACGATGGAGGGGCTGCGGGAGGGCTCGGTCGACGTGGTCATCGGTACCCACCGCCTCTTCTCCTCGGAGACCAGGTTCAAGGACCTCGGCCTGGTCGTCGTCGACGAGGAGCAGCGCTTCGGCGTCGAGCACAAGGAGCAGCTGAAGAAGCTCCGGGCGAACGTCGACGTCCTGACGATGTCGGCCACCCCCATCCCGCGCACGCTCGAAATGGCGGTCACCGGCATCCGCGAGATGTCGACCATCACCACCCCGCCGGAGGAGCGCCACCCGGTCCTCACCTTCGTCGGCCCGTACGAGGAGAAGCAGATCGGCGCGGCCATCCGCCGCGAACTGCTCCGCGAGGGGCAGGTCTTCTACATCCACAACCGGGTGGACTCGATCGACCGGGCGGCGGCCCGCCTCCGCGAGATCGTGCCCGAGGCGCGGATCGCGACCGCCCACGGCCAGATGTCGGAGCAGGCGCTCGAACAGGTCGTGGTCGACTTCTGGGAGAAGAAGTTCGACGTCCTCGTGTCGACGACGATCGTCGAGTCCGGCATCGACATCTCCAACGCGAACACCCTGATCGTCGAGCGCGGCGACAACTTCGGCCTCAGCCAGTTGCACCAGCTGCGCGGGCGGGTCGGCCGTGGTCGAGAGCGCGGCTACGCGTACTTCCTCTACCCGCCGGAGAAGCCCCTCACGGAGACGGCGCACGAGCGGCTCGCGACGATCGCCCAACACACCGAGATGGGCGCCGGCATGTACGTCGCCATGAAGGACCTGGAGATCCGCGGCGCGGGCAACCTGCTCGGCGGCGAACAGTCCGGTCACATCGCGGGCGTCGGCTTCGACCTGTACGTGCGCATGGTCGGCGAGGCCGTCGCCGACTACCGGGCCTCGCTGGAGGGCGGCGTCGAGGAGGAGCCGCCGCTGGAGGTCAAGATCGAGCTGCCGGTCGACGCGCACGTGCCGCACGACTACGCGCCGGGGGAGCGGCTGAGGCTCCAGGCGTACCGGTCGATCGCCTCCGCGAACTCCGAGGAGGACATCAGGGCCGTCCGCGAGGAACTCACCGACCGCTACGGCAAGCTTCCCGAGCCGGTCGAGAACCTGCTCCTGGTCGCGGGCCTGCGCCTGCTGGCCCGCGCCTGTGGAGTCGGCGAGATCGTCCTCCAGGGCTCCAACATCCGTTTCGCTCCGGTGGAGTTGCGCGAGTCCCAGGAGCTGAGGCTGAAGCGCCTCCACCCGCGCACCGTCATCAAGCCGGCCGTCCACCAGATCCTGGTGCCGCGTCCGACGACCGGGAAGATCGGTGGGAAGCCGGTGGTGGGACGCGAACTCCTGGCTTGGACGGGCGAGTTCCTGACGACGATCCTCGGCGGGTGAGGCCCTGCCGCCGGCCTGCGGGGACTGACATCGGCCCGGCGACCCGGTAGGGGGTCGGGGCCCTCTGCGGCCCGGCGGCCCTCGGCGACTTGGGGGCGTGCGCCCGGGGCGTCC
Organism: Streptomyces sp. NPDC058877; assembly: GCF_042742855.1. Classification (NCBI taxonomy): domain Bacteria; kingdom Bacillati; phylum Actinomycetota; class Actinomycetes; order Kitasatosporales; family Streptomycetaceae; genus Streptomyces; species Streptomyces sp. NPDC058877. Next base: position 3,940 of record NZ_JBHYMF010000327.1, read on the forward strand.
GGGGGCCCCCGGCGCCGGGGCCCGGCCCCCGTCTCCGGCCCGGGCCGGGGGCCGTGGCGGGGGGGGGGGCCGGCCGCCCCCGGGCGGCGGCGG
>NZ_JBHYMF010000328.1:0-4018 GCF_042742855.1 Streptomyces sp. NPDC058877
GACCGCGGCCCCGGCCGGGCCCTCGTCCGGCTGCGTGCCGCGCGTGGAGGCGCGGGTGCGGACGCCGGCGCCTACTCGGAGCCGGCCTCGCCGGACTCCTTGTCCTCCGGGGACTCCAGGCCGAACTGCTCGACGATCCACTTGTCGAACTCGATGGACGCGCGGACCCAGCTGACCGTGGAGGAGACGAAGTGCTCCAGGGAGACGCCGGTGCCGATCAGCATCTGGGCCTCACCGATGAGGCGGAGGGTGGCGGAGCCGTTCTCCTCCTCGTGCAGGTGGGTGTAGACCTTGGGCCAGAGGGTGCGGCGGTTCCAGTCGTCGATCGCGTCGAGGATCTTCGCGCGGTCGTCGGCGGAGTGCGGACGGTCGTAGAACGTCCGCACCGAGAAGACCTGCTGCTCGCCCTCGCCGCGGAACATGAAGTACGTGCGGAACTCCTCCCACGGCGCCGCGAGGTCACCCTCGTCGTCGACGACGTACTTGAGTTCCATCTGGTCGAGGAGCTGCTTGACGAGGTCTTGGTCCGGGACGACGGGGCCCGCCGGTCCTGCGGCCTGAGGCTGGGGCTGGCCCCCGAAATTCGGAATCGAGGACGGGTCGATGCTCACCGTGTATTTCCCTTCGTACGGATGCTCGCCATCCTCTCCCATGCCGGGCGGTACGTGGCAAGTCCTACAGGGCCCGAAACGGTGAGATCCGCTGCGGGCTGACACGATCTCCCGCCGCTGGGGGAACGGGAAGCGGCCGTGCCGGTGGGACGGCCGGCACCGCACCGCACGGAGCGCGCCGGTCCGCCGCGGCACCGCACACCCGCCACCACAGCGGACCGGCAGCCGCCCTACTCGGCGGCCCCGACGATCAGGCCGTCCTCGAAGCGGTCCACCCGGACCGTGTCGCCGTCCTCGATCTCCCCCGCGAGGATCTCCTTGGCGAGCCGGTCGCCGATCGCCGTCTGGATCAGGCGGCGCAGCGGCCGGGCACCGTAGGCGGGGTCGTTGCCCTCTTCGGCGAGCCACTCCAGCGCCTCCGGGGTGACGTCCAGGGTGAGCCGCCGCTCCGCGAGTCGCTTGGCGAGCCGATCGATCTGGAGCCGTGCGATCCGCCCCAGTTCGGCCCGGTCCAGGGCCGAGAAGACGACGAGGTCGTCGAGCCGGTTGAGGAACTCGGGCTTGAAGCTCGCCCGCACGACCTCCAGGACCTGCTGCTTCTTGACGTCCTCCGCGATCAGCGGCTCCACCAGGAACTGACTGCCCAGGTTGGAGGTGAGGATCAGGATGGTGTTGCGGAAGTCCACCGTCCTGCCCTGCCCGTCGGTCAGGCGCCCGTCGTCGAGGACCTGGAGCAGGACGTCGAAGACCTCCGGGTGCGCCTTCTCCACCTCGTCGAGCAGCACCACGCTGTACGGGCGGCGGCGCACCGCCTCCGTGAGCTGGCCGCCCTCCTCGTAGCCGACGTAGCCGGGAGGCGCACCGACCAGCCGGGCCACGGAGTGCTTCTCCCCGTACTCCGACATGTCGATGCGGATCATCGCCCGCTCGTCGTCGAAGAGGAAGTCCGCGAGCGCCTTCGCCAGCTCGGTCTTGCCGACGCCGGTCGGGCCGAGGAAGAGGAAGGAGCCGGTGGGCCGGTCGGGGTCGGCGATCCCGGCGCGGGTGCGGCGCACCGCGTCGGAAACGGCCTGGACGGCCTCGGACTGGCCGATCAGCCGCTTGCCGAGCTCGCTCTCCATCCGGAGCAGCTTCTTGGTCTCGCCCTCCAGGAGGCGGCCGGCGGGAATGCCGGTCCAGGAGCCGACCACGTCCGCGATGTCGTCCGGGCCGACCTCCTCCTTGACCATGGTGTCCTTGGCGGACTCCTGCTGGGCCTCGGCCTCGGACGCCTCCTCCAGCTCCCGCTCCAGGGCCGGGATCTCCCCGTACAGCAGCTTGGAGGCGGTGTCGAAGTCACCGTCGCGCTGGGCGCGCTCGGCGCGGCCACGGGCCTCGTCGAGGCGCTCCTTCAGCTCGCCGACGCGGTTCAGGGACTGCTTCTCCTTCTCCCAGCGGGCGGTCAGGCCGCGCAGTTCCTCCTCGCGGTCGGCGAGGTCGCGACGGAGCTTCTCCAGACGCTGCCGGCTCGCGGCGTCCGTCTCGTTCTTCAGCGCCAGCTCCTCCATCCGCAGCCGGTCCACGGAGCGCTGGAGCTCGTCGATCTCGACGGGCGAGGAGTCGATCTCCATGCGGAGCCGGGAAGCGGCCTCGTCGACGAGGTCGATGGCCTTGTCGGGGAGGAAGCGGGAGGTGATGTACCGGTCGGAGAGGGTCGCGGCGGCCACCAGGGCGGAGTCGTTGATCTGCACCTTGTGGTGCGCCTCGTAGCGGCCCTTGAGCCCGCGCAGGATCGCGATGGTGTCCTCGACGGTCGGCTCGGCGACCAGGACCTGCTGGAAGCGGCGCTCCAGGGCGGGGTCCTTCTCGATCCGCTCGCGGTACTCGTCGAGGGTGGTCGCGCCGACCATGCGCAGTTCGCCGCGGGCCAGCATCGGCTTGAGCATGTTGCCCGCGTCCATCGCCGAGTCGCCGCCGGCGCCCGCGCCGACGACCGTGTGGAGCTCGTCGATGAAGGTGATGATCTGCCCGTCGCTCTCCTTGATCTCGGAGAGGACGGTCTTGAGGCGCTCCTCGAACTCACCCCGGTACTTGGCGCCGGCGACCATCGCGCCGAGGTCGAGCGAGACGAGGCGCTTGTTCTTCAGGGACTCGGGGACGTCGCCCTTCACGATCCGCTGGGCCAGTCCCTCGACGACGGCGGTCTTGCCGACGCCGGGCTCGCCGATGAGGACCGGGTTGTTCTTGGTACGGCGGGACAGGACCTGGACGACGCGCCGGATCTCGTGGTCGCGGCCGATGACCGGGTCGAGCTTGCCCTCGCGCGCGGCGGCGGTGAAGTCCGTGCCGAACTTCTCCAGTGCCTTGTACTGACCCTCCGGGTCGGGCGTGGTCACCCGGCGTCCTCCCCTGTTCGTCTCGAAGGCGTCGAGCAGCCGCTTCGCGCTGGCGCCCTGCTGGTCGAGGAGCTCACCGGCCTGACCGCCCTTGGCGGCGATCCCGATGAGCAGGTGCTCGGTCGACAGGAAGTCGTCGCCGAGCTCCTTGGCGTGCTGCGCGGCGTCCGCGATGACGGCGAGCAGCTCGCGGTTGGGCTGCGGCGGCGCGACGGTGGACCCGGTGACGCTCGGCTGGGCGGCGAGCAGGCGCTCCGCGCCGGAGCGGACGGCGGCCTGGTCGGCTTCGACGGCGGCGAGCAGGTCGACGATGTTCTCGTTGTCCTGACCTGCGAGGAGTGCGAGCAGCAGGTGTGCGGGGGTCAGGTCCGGATGCCCTTCGGACACGGCGCGGCTGGTCGCCGCGTTGATCGCGTCCCGGCTCCTGTTGGTCAGTTCGGCGTCCACGTGCGGTGCTCCTCCTCGAAGGTCGCGGGTCCACTTCTTCCTTTGACCCTTCCACCATACACAAAGCTGAGTGGAATGGACTCAAGTTATTGAAGGGAGTCCTGCCCGGGTAGTTTCCCGACATGGCCACAGACCCGAGGAACCCCTCCGACTCGTACCTCAGCTTCTGGCGCGAGTACCACATGTGCACCCTGACCACCCCGCGCCCGGACGGAACCCCGCACGTCGTCGCGGTCGGCGTCACCTACGACCCCGAGCAGGGGTACGCGCGCGTGATCACCAACAAGAACAGCCGGAAGGTCGCCAACGTCCTGGCGGCGGGCGCGGACGGCGCGCGGGTCGCGGTCTGCCAGGTCGACAAGGGGCGCTGGGCCACCCTGGAGGGCATCGCCCACATCCGGACGGACGCCGAGGTCGTCGCGGACGCCGTCGCCCGCTATGCCGAGCGCTACGGACGCACGCCGACCCCGAACCCGGACCGGGTCGTCATCGAGATCGCCCTCACCCGGGCGATGGGCCGCGCCTGAAGGGCGCGGAGGACTTGCGGAGGACTCCGCAGAACGTCCGGACGCAGCACAGCGGCGC
>NZ_JBHYMF010000329.1:0-4005 GCF_042742855.1 Streptomyces sp. NPDC058877
GAAAAGCTGCGACGGACTCCGTCCGCCGGTCGGCTCGGACTCAGATGAGGCCCAGCTCGCGGACCGCGTCGCGCTCCTCGGCCAGCTCGGCCACGGACGCGTCGATGCGGGTGCGGGAGAACTCGTTGACGTCCAGGCCCTGGACGATCTCGTACTTGCCGTCCTTGCAGGTGACGGGGAAGGAGGAGATGAGGCCCTCCGGGACGCCGTAGGAGCCGTCCGACGGGATGCCCATGGAGGTCCAGTCGCCCTCGGCGGTGCCGTTGACCCAGGTGTGGACGTGGTCGATGGCGGCGTTCGCGGCGGAAGCGGCGGAGGACGCGCCACGGGCCTCGATGATCGCGGCGCCGCGCTTGGCGACGGTCGGGATGAAGGTGTCGGCCAGCCACGCCTCGTCGCCGATGACCTCGGCAGCGTTCTTGCCGGCGATCTCCGCGTGGAAGACGTCCGGGTACTGGGTCGCCGAGTGGTTGCCCCAAATGGTGAGGCGCCTGATGTCCTCGACCGCGGCACCGGTCTTCTGGGCCAGCTGCGAGATCGCGCGGTTGTGGTCCAGACGGGTCATCGCGGTGAAGCGCTCGGCCGGGACGTCCGGGGCGGCGGCCTGGGCGATGAGGGCGTTGGTGTTGGCCGGGTTGCCGACCACGAGGACCTTGATGTCGTCCGCGGCGTGGTCGTTGATGGCCTTGCCCTGCGGCTTGAAGATGCCGCCGTTGGCGGCGAGCAGGTCACCGCGCTCCATGCCCTTGGTGCGGGGGCGGGCGCCGACGAGCAGGGCGACGTTCGCACCCTCGAAGCCCTTGTTCGGGTCGTCGAAGATGTCGATGCCCTTGAGCAGCGGGAAGGCGCAGTCGTCGAGCTCCATGGCGGTGCCCTCGGCGGCCTTCACGCCCTGCGGGATCTCAAGGAGGCGCAGCTTGACCGGCACGTCCGCGCCGAGCAGGTGGCCGGAGGCGATGCGGAAGAGCAGCGCGTAGCCGATCTGGCCGGCCGCGCCGGTCACGGTGACATTCACGGGAGTGCGGGTCATGGCGATCTCCGTAAGACAGCTGGCGGTGGGGGTCCCTGCCCCTGGTGCGGGATAGCCCTTTTGATCGATCGGTGTCTCGATGTGAAGAGATATCCAGCGGTCAGGCTATCCGACCCGGGCCCCCTCCAATCCCCACCCCCTTGTGGTGCGGCTCACTGCCACCCGTCCGGACACGGTCGCCAGGGGGTTCGGACGCTCCCCACCACGGTCCGCGGGCGCGGCGCGGGCCCGGGCGTCCGCGCCCGGGGCGGCGGGCATCGGCGCGTGCGCATCGGTGTCGACCTCCTCGGCGGGGGCAGCGCTCCGTTTCGTCCGGCAGCGGCTTCCGGCCGGCCGTGGCGCACCCCTTCTTCTCCCTGTCTCTTCGGCCCCGTCGAAGGACGGCGGTTCCGGGGGGGGCATCACGGGCGCCGACCGCGGAGCCGAAGTAGCGGAACCGTCACTTCCGTGCCACAGTGCGCCGACGGATCTTGAACCGGCGTCGGCCTGCGCACCACCCTTGCACGGCGGTGCCCGCCCTCCCACGGGGGAGAGGGCGGGCACCGCATTCCGGAACTCGCCGGCCGCACGCCCGGGACGCGCTTCGCGGCGCGGTCTAGGTCACCGTGAGGTGGAGCACGTCCTCCAGGAACGGGACCCGCAGCCAGGGCTGCGGTTGCACCATGAGCGCGAGCAACACGATCAGGCTGCCCATCACCCCGTACGTGATCATGTCCGTGAAGCGGGAACGGACCGCCAGCATGCCGACCGACGGCAGTGCCCGGCGCAAGGCCGCACCCGTCAGGAGCGCGGCCCCGACCAGGATCGTCCCCACCCGGAACGCCTGCGCGAACGGGTCCGTCCCCACCACGAGCAGCCCGATCCCGGCGAGTCCGAGGACGGTGATCAACGGCCACTGACGTGCGGGGGCCGGCGCGCTACCGGGCGCGGCCCGACCACCGCCCTCGGGGCGCGCGGTATCGGTGGTGACGACGGTGGGCGGTCGTCGTCGCGGGCCGCGCTTCCGCCCGGCGTCCGGGGACGTCGCGGGCCGCACCGCGCCCGCCGTCTCCGCCCCGTCCGGGGTCCCGGGCTCGGCCGGGGTCCCGGGAGTCACCTCAGAGCGCCGCGGCCGCGCGCTCGGCGGCCTCGACGACGTTGACGAGCAGCTGTGCACGGGTCATCGGCCCCACTCCACCGGGGTTCGGAGAGATCCAGCCGGCCACTTCGGCGACACCGGGGTGGACGTCGCCGACGATCTTGCCCTCGCCGTTGCGCGAGACGCCGACGTCCAGGACCGCCGCGCCCGGCTTCACGTCCTCGGGCTTGATCAGGTGCGGCACTCCGGCTGCCGCGACGATGATGTCGGCGTTGCGCAGATGGGCCGCGAGGTCCCGGGTGCCGGTGTGGCACTGGGTCACGGTGGCGTTCTCGGAGCGGCGGGTGAGCAGCAGCGGCATCGGGCGGCCGATGGTGACGCCACGGCCGACGACCACGACCTCGGCGCCGTTGATCTCCACGCCGTGGCGACGGAGCAGGGTGATCACGCCGTTAGGCGTGCACGGCAGCGGGGCGGGCTCGTTGAGGACGAGGCGACCGAGGTTGGTCGGGTGCAGGCCGTCCGCGTCCTTGGCCGGGTCCATCAGTTCCAGGATGCGGTTCTCGTCGATGCCCTTGGGCAGCGGCAGCTGGACGATGTAGCCGGTGCAGGCCGGGTCGTCGTTGAGTTCCCGTACGACCGCCTCGATCTCCTCCTGGGTGGCGGTGCCCGGCAGGGTGCGCTGGATGGAGGCGAGGCCGACCTCCGCGCAGTCGCGGTGCTTGCCCGCGACGTACTTCTGGCTGGCCGGGTCGTCGCCGACCAGGACCGTGCCGAGACCGGGCGTGACGCCCTTCTCCTTGAGGGCCGCCACACGGACGGTGAGATCGGATTTGATCGCGGCTGCGGTGGCCTTGCCATCGAGAATCTGGGCGCTCATGGAGACATCCTCCCGGATGAACCCCGCCATGTTCCAATTCGCCCGCGCGGAGCGGCCGGCCCCTCGGAACGGAAGGTTGCACTTGCACAACTCCGCCTCGTATCCACTGGACAAGGAGTCGACGTTGCCACAACGATGACCTCGCAATATCGCGGAAAGTGCCGGGGGGGCATCCGCTCACGTCTCGTGAAAGTCCTCCGCGCGGCCGCGTCGTCCCCGCACAAGGAATTTCACGGAGGAACCTCTCTATGAGCTTCGGCGAACCGAACAACCCCTACGGCAAGCCGCAGGACCCGAACCAGCAGCAGCCCGGCTACGGCTACCCGCAGCAGGCCCCGCAGGGCGTTCCCCAGCAGGGCTACGGCTACCCGCAGCAGCAGCCGGGCGCGTACCCGCCGGCCCCCGGCACCATCCAGGCGAACAACGGCTACATCAACGTGCACGGCCTCGGCACCGTGCAGGTCGCCTCGATGGGCCTGCGGCTCGGCGCCCGCCTGATCGACAGCCTCATCATCGGCATCGTGTACTGGGTCCTGACGGCCGTCGGCATGGCCGGCCTCGTGGGCGCGACCGAGAGCATCGACGACTGCAGCGGCATCGACCCGATGTCCGATGCGTACGACACCTGTCTGAACAACGCGGCGCAGCAGGTCGGCGAGGCCGCCGGCGGCATCGTCGCCGCCTTCTTCGGCACGCTCTTCCTGCTGTTCATCGCCACCCTGCTCTACGAGTGGCTGATGATCTCCCTCGTCGGCGCGACGCTCGGCAAGATGGCGCTCGGCCTCCGCGTCGTCAAGGAGAACACGGGCGGCAAGCCGGGTCTCGGCGGCGGCTTCATCCGCTGGATCATCCCGATGCTCGGTGCGATCGTCTGCGGCATCGGCCAGCTCGTGGTCTACCTGTCGCCGTTCTTCGACAGCACCGGCAAGACGCAGGGCTGGCACGACCGTGCCGCCGGCACGCTCGTCATCAAGAAGTAAGCAGTCCCGCAGCGGGTCCCCCCGCCGCTCCGAGGGC
>NZ_JBHYMF010000330.1:0-3918 GCF_042742855.1 Streptomyces sp. NPDC058877
TTCGACAACAAGTACGGTTGTCGGCATTCGTTGATCGACGGGATCAACCGGGCCACCGATGTGTTGATCGGTGGCAAGACGGCGGTGGTCTTCGGTTACGGCGACGTCGGCAAGGGGTGTGCGGAGTCGCTGCGCGGTCAGGGCGCGCGGGTGATCGTCACCGAGATCGACCCGATCTGTGCGCTGCAGGCGGCGATGGACGGCTACCAGGTCACCACCCTGGACGAGGTCGTGGAAACCGCGGACATCTTCGTCACCACCACGGGCAACAAGGACATCATCATGGCGTCCGACATCGCCCGGATGAAGCACCAGGCGATCGTCGGCAACATCGGTCACTTCGACAACGAGATCGACATGGCCGGTCTCGCCCAGATCCCCGGGATCGTCAAGGACGAGGTCAAGCCGCAGGTCCACACCTGGACCTTCGCCGACGGCAAGGTCATCATCGTGCTCTCCGAAGGCCGCCTGCTCAACCTGGGCAACGCCACCGGCCACCCCTCCTTCGTGATGTCGAACTCCTTCGCCGACCAGACCCTGGCCCAGATCGAACTGTTCACCAAGCCCGAGCAGTACCCCACCGACGTCTACACGCTCCCGAAGCACCTCGACGAAAAGGTCGCCCGCCTCCACCTCGACGCCCTCGGCGTCACACTCACCACCCTGCGCCCCGAGCAGGCCGCCTACATCGGCGTCCCCGTCGAAGGCCCCTACAAGCCCGACCACTACCGCTACTGACACACGCTCGGCGACGGCCCGTGCACTGATACGACGCCGTTCCGGACGCCAGTAGGACCAGGCAGGCCCCCGCACCCCCGTGTCGGGGGCCTGCCCCGTCCAGCTACAGCCCCTGGAAGCCACCCGAGGAACCATGCCCCGCGGCCGTTATTCGCTCCATGACCCGCACGATCACACCTTCCTCGGCGAAGAACACTTCCACTGCGCGCCCGGCCCCTCCGGCTGGCGCTACGTCTCCCAGACCACCACCCCCTCGGGCGACCACCAGGGCTCCGTCGACCTGGCCGTCGACGAGCTAGGTCGCCCCATTCGCCTCGAACTGCACGCCGCGAGCTGGCAGGTCCGCGGTGCGGCCCTGGACGGCGTCACCTGGGTCCGCACGGACCCCACCGGAACCCACGCCACCGAAGGCAATGTGCGCGCCCATGCCTTCACCGGGACGTCCCCCGCGTTCCTCGTCGCCCTCACCCGACTCCTACGCCTCACCCCCGATTCCCCCGAGACCCGCATCAGGCTCGTCGCCTTCACGGACCCGGTCCTCGCCCCTCTCACGGTCGACCAGTCCTGGGCCCTGCTGAGAAGTGAAACGCACGCCACTGACAACGGCCCCTTGACCGTGGACGAGTACCAGGTCAGCGACCTGGGCACGGGCGAACGCCATGCGGTCCACGTCGCCGGAGACGTGGTCCTCGCAGCACCTGGCATCGAACTCGAAGACTTGGAGACCCCGCCCTCGGCCTTCCCCTGACCCGCAGGCTCAGGCGGGCGGCACGAATCCGGTGGCACGCCTCTCGGACGACCCGGTCGGACCACCGACTGGGGGAGGACCGACGGGCGGACCGGAAACCGGCGGAGCAGGGCTTGCCACCGGCCTCGGAGCCACCGCCTCGGTGCCCGATGCCGCAGGGGCCGCCGGCGCGGCACCCGCACGAGCGCTCCCCGACCCCCCGCCCGGCGGCACGAAAGCCCGTCGGGCGTCCCGGGCCTGCCGCTCCGCGACCACCCCGGCCAGATAGACGTCGGCCGGCACCCCCGGCGGCGGTGGCGCACCCGTCCGCGCCACCAGTTCGTCCGCCAGCCGCTCGGCGAGCCGCCGTCCCGCGACCGGGTCCAGCTCACGAGCCCGGGTCAGGTACTGGCGCACCTCCAGCCACAGGGCCTCCGGCACTGCCGAAAGGTCGATCCCGGAGAACCGTCCCACCAGCCACGGCGGAGGCGGGGGCACCGCCCGCACCCGTGCCGCGGGCATCCGCTCCCGCACCACGAGCGTGCCCGCGAAGACGTCCCCGAGGCGCCGCCCCCGCTGGGACACCAACGACGCGACACAGGCGACGACCCCGAACGTCATCAGGATCTCCACGACCCCCATCGCCCCCCGCACCAGCGCGTGCCGGAACCGGATCGGCCCGCCGTCGTCGCGCACCACGCGCAACCCGCAGACGAGCTTGCCCAGGGACCGCCCGTGCGACAGCGTTTCCACCGCGATCGGCGCTCCGACCAGCACCAGCAGGAAGGACGCGATGGACACGGCCATCACGGCCGCTTCGTCCAAGGAGGCCGTGGCGACCGCGAGCCCGAGGGCGACCAGCAGGTACACGACCCCCACCACGACCAGATCGATCAGCACCGCGAGCGTCCTGCTCGGCAGCCGCGCGGGCTGCAATCCCAGAACGACCGCGTCGCCCGTCACCAGCCCACTCACGGCACCGCCCCTCTCCGAGCTCCCCGACCCCGTCGAACGCCAGTCTGCCAAGCTGACCCGCAGCGCGCCGCAGCAGTACGGACCCGTCCACCGCCAGTGCCTGGAGCAGCAGCCGACCATGGACCTCGACGTCTACGTGACCGCCCACCGAGCCGAGTGGGAACGCCTCGACCACCTGCTGCGGCGGGCGGGCAAGCTCACCGGAGCCGAGGTCGACGAACTGGTCTCCCTGTACCAGCGCACGGCGACCCACCTGTCGATCGTGCAGTCGGCTTCCCCGGACCCCCTTCTCACGACCGGGCTCACCCAGCTGGTGGCCCGTGCCCGCGCCGCCGTCGCGGGGACCCGGCGTTCCTCCTGGCGGGACGCGATCGGCTTCCTGGTCGCCGGATTTCCCGCGGCGGTCTACCGCTCCCGCAACTGGTGGGTTCCCACGGCCGTCCTCTCGACCCTGCTCGCCGCACTCATCGGCTGGTGGATCGGGGCCCACCCGGAGGTGCAGGCAGCGATCGGCGCTTCTGCGGACCTCCGGGAGATGACCCGTCCCGGAGGTCAGTACGAGACCTACTACTCCAGCCACCCGGCGAGCTCCTTCGCCGCGCAGGTGTGGACGAACAATGCCCGGGCCGCCGCCATGTGCCTGGTCCTGGGCGCGTTCCTGGGCATCCCGGTCCTGTGGATCCTCTTCGCCAACGTGCTGAACCTCGGCGTGGGCCTCGGCCTGATGTCCTCCGCCGGCCGCCTCGACGTCTTCCTGGGACTGATCCTGCCGCACGGCCTCCTCGAACTGACCGCGGTCTTCGTCGCCGCCGGTACGGGCCTCCGCCTCGGTTGGACCGTCATCGACCCGGGGCCCAGGACCCGCAGGGCCGCCCTTGCGGAGCGGGGTCGCGCGGCCGTCGGCATGGCGATCGGCCTGGCCCTGGTCCTCTTCGTCTCGGGCCTGATCGAAGGCTTCGTCACCCCCTCGGGCCTCCCCACCTGGGCCCGCATCACCATCGGCGTCGCAGCCGAGCTGCTCTTCCTCGCCTATGTCTACGTACTGGGCGGTCGTGCCGCGCGTTCCGGTGACACCGGTGACGTGGGGGAGCCCGACCGCAGCGCCGCCCTCCCCACCGCCGCCTGATGTGCATCCGCCCCCGCCGGGCTGCTAGTCTCCTCCGGTGCCCGCAGAAGCCGTTGACACGGCAGCTGTGGGGAGGTAGATTTAAACGGTTGCCTGGAACTGGACAGTTCGGTAGCAGTCGGATAGAGTCTCACTCACTCCAGCGAGGATTTTGGTTCCGCGGAGTCACTCCGATTCTTATTCGAATCACGAAAGCCACCGATTAGGTCGGCCGAAATGAATCTGATAAAGTCGAAATCGCTTGAAGGCCTCGGAAGGAAATTCGAGACCGGAAAGCACCGAGGAAATCGGGTCGGAAAGATCTGATAGAGTCGGAAACGAAGGAAGCGCCCGGAGGGCCTGGGAACAGGAA
>NZ_JBHYMF010000331.1:0-3872 GCF_042742855.1 Streptomyces sp. NPDC058877
GTCCTGAGCCGCGCAAGCACGGCCCGCCGCGCGACCGGCGGGCCGTGCTCACCGCTGCGCTCCCTCCCGAACGGCACGGCACGCAGGGTCCGCCCCTTGGACCCGGGCCGGGGAAACCCCCGGGGCATGGGAGGATCGGAGGTGGCGGGCCCGGGCCGCGCACCCGGTCGTGCCGTCGCAGTGCCAGGCGCGAGCATGAGGAGCATCGTTGAGCAGGTTGCGTTGGCTGACCGCCGGGGAGTCCCACGGACCCGCGTTGGTCGCGACCCTGGAGGGTCTTCCGGCTGGTGTTCCGGTCACCACTGAGCTGGTGGCCGACCACCTGGCGCGGCGTCGTTTGGGTTATGGGCGTGGTGCGCGGATGAAGTTCGAGCGGGACGAGGTCACGTTCCTCGGTGGTGTGCGGCACGGGTTGTCGTTGGGTTCTCCGGTTGCGGTGATGGTGGGCAACACGGAGTGGCCCAAGTGGGAGAAGGTGATGTCGGCGGATCCGGTGGATCCTTCGGAGTTGAAGGAGACGGGGCGTAATGCGCCGTTGACGCGGCCGCGTCCGGGGCATGCGGATCTGGCGGGCATGCAGAAGTACGGTTTCGACGAGGCGCGGCCGGTCTTGGAGCGGGCCAGTGCGCGGGAGACGGCCGCGCGTGTGGCGTTGGGGGCGGTGGCCCGGTCGTTCGTGAGGGAGGCGGCCGGGATCGAGGTCGTGAGCCACGTGGTGGAGCTGGCGTCGGCGAAGGCTCCGTACGGGGTGTACCCGACTCCGGGTGATGTGGAGCGCTTGGATGCGGATCCGGTGCGTTGTCTGGACGCGGATGCGTCGAAGGCGATGGTCGCGGAGATCGATCAGGCCCACAAGGACGGCGACACCCTGGGCGGTGTGGTGGAGGTGTTGGCCTACGGGGTGCCGGTGGGGCTGGGGTCGCACGTGCACTGGGACCGGCGGCTCGATGCCCGGTTGGCGGGTGCGTTGATGGGCATCCAGGCGATCAAGGGCGTCGAGGTGGGCGATGGCTTCGAGTTGGCGCGGGTGCCGGGGTCGCGGGCGCACGACGAGATCGTGCGGACCGGTGAGGGCTTGGGGCGTGCTTCGGGGCGTTCGGGGGGGACCGAGGGTGGTTTGAGCACGGGCGGGTTGTTGCGGGTGCGGGCGGCGATGAAGCCGATCGCGACGGTTCCGCGTGCGTTGGCCACGGTGGACGTGGCCACGGGTGAGGTGGCTGCGGCGCATCATCAGCGTTCTGATGTGTGTGCGGTTCCGGCGGCGGGCATCGTGGCGGAGGCGATGGTGGCGTTGGTGTTGGCGGATGCGGTGCTGGAGAAGTTCGGTGGGGACAGCGTGTCCGAGACCCGCCGCAACGTCCGGTCCTACCTCGACCACCTCCACATCCGGTGACCGGCGGGCCCCAGATCGTCCTCGTCGGCCCCATGGGCTCCGGCAAGTCCACGGTGGGCGCGCTCCTGGCCGCACGGCTCGGCGCGCCCTACCGGGACACCGACGCCGACATCGTCGCCGCCGAGGGACGGGAGATCTCCGACATCTTCGTCGAGGACGGCGAAGAGCACTTCCGGGCCCTGGAGCGGGCCGCGGTCGCCAGGGCCGTCGCGGAGCACACCGGTGTCCTCTCCCTCGGCGGGGGCGCGATCCTCGACCCCGACACCCGCGCCCTGCTGACCGGCCGGCCCGTCGCGTACCTCTCCATGGACGTGGAGGAGGCCGTACGCAGGGTCGGACTCAACACCGCCCGCCCGCTGCTCGCCGTCAACCCGCGCCGCCAGTGGCGCGAGCTGATGGAGGCGCGCCGGCATCTGTACACCGAAGTCGCACGGGTCGTCGTCGCCACGGACGACCGCACCCCCGAAGAGGTCGCCCAGGCGGTCCTCGACGCACTGGAGTTGAAGGACGTATGACGGAGCAGGACCAGGTGACCCGCATCCAGGTCGGCGGTTCCGCGGGCACGGACCCGTACGAGGTGTTGGTCGGGCGGCAGCTGCTCGGCGAGCTCCCCGGTCTCATCGGCACCCAGGCCAAGCGGGTCGCCGTGATCCACCCGGAGGCGCTGGCCGAGACCGGCGAGGCGCTCCGTGCCGACCTCGCGGACCAGGGCTACGAGGCGGTCGCCATCCAGGTGCCGAACGCCGAGGAGGCGAAGACGGCCGAGGTCGCCGCCTACTGCTGGAAGGCACTGGGGCAGACCGGCTTCACCCGCAGCGACGTCGTCGTCGGCGTCGGCGGCGGTGCCACCACCGACCTGGCGGGCTTCGTGGCGGCCACCTGGCTGCGGGGCGTGCGCTGGATCGCGGTGCCGACCACGGTCCTGGCCATGGTCGACGCCGCCGTCGGCGGCAAGACGGGCATCAACACCGCCGAGGGCAAGAACCTCGTCGGAGCCTTCCACCCGCCGGCCGGGGTGCTGTGCGACCTCGCGGCGCTCGACTCCCTGCCGGTGCACGACTACGTCAGCGGTCTCGCGGAGATCATCAAGGCCGGCTTCATCGTCGACCCGGTGATCCTCGACCTCATCGAGGAGGACCCGCAGGGCGCCCGCACCCCCACCGGGCCGCACACCGCCGAGCTGCTCGTCCGCTCGATCAAGGTCAAGGCCGAGGTCGTCTCCGGCGACCTCAAGGAGTCCGGCCGCCGGGAGATCCTCAACTACGGCCACACCCTCGCCCACGCCATCGAGAAGAACGAACGGTACAAGTGGCGCCACGGTGCCGCCGTCTCCGTCGGCATGGTTTTCGCCGCCGAGCTCGGTCGCCTCGCCGGGCGCCTCGACGACGCCACCGCCGACCGGCACCGGGCGATCTTGGAGTCCGTCGGACTGCCGCTCACCTATCGCGGTGACCAGTGGCCGAAGCTCCTGGAGACGATGCGGGTCGACAAGAAGTCCCGCGGTGACCTGCTGCGCTTCATCGTCCTGGACGGGCTCGGCAAGCCGACCGTCCTGGAGGGCCCCGACCCGGCCGTGCTGATCGCGGCCTACGGCGAGGTGTCCGCGTGAGCGAGGTGCGTACGGGCCGTCCGGTCCTCGTGCTGAACGGCCCGAACCTGGGCCGCCTCGGCTCGCGCGAACCCGACATCTACGGAGCCACCTCCTACAAGGGACTCGTCGACTCCTGCCGAACCCTCGGCGCGGAGCTCGGCTTCGACGTCGACGTCCGGGAGACCAACGACGAGGGCCAGATGATCCGCTGGCTGCACGAGGCGGCGGACGGATCGATTCCGGTGGTGATCAACCCCGGCGCCTTCACGCACTACTCGTACGGGATGCGGGACGCGGCCGCCCAGCGGACCGCCCCCCTGATCGAGGTGCACATCTCGAACCCGTACGCCCGCGAGGAGTTCCGACACACCTCGGTCATCGCGGCCGTGGCGACCGGAACGGTCGCCGGCTTCGGGATCGGTTCCTACCGGCTGGCGCTGCGGGCGCTCGCCGAGGAACTCGCCGGCTGAGGACACGGGCACCAGGGGGCGTCCCCGACCGTTCCCCCTTCGGACGGGGCGGGACGGTAACGTTCCGTCTCCCCGGACACACCGGTCCGAGGAGCGAGCAGGTGTACGAGACGGAGTGGCGCCGGATGCAGCACGCAGTGGGGGGCCCGCTGCCACCGCCCGAGCGGGCGGACCGGGGGAGCGACCCCGGCAGCGGATCGAAACCGGACCCGACGTCCGGGGCGGAATCCGCTCCGGGGGCGGTCGGGGAACCGGCCGGGCAGCCGCCCGTCCCCCCGGCGGTCGCATCCCGACCGCCACAGTCGCCCGCCGTGCCCCGGCCCGGGGCGCACCCCGTGGCACCGGCCGGTCCTCCCCGGCCCGCGCACGCGCCGCCGCCGCCGGTGCCGCCCGGCTGGGGCGCCACCGGCGGCACGCC
>NZ_JBHYMF010000332.1:0-3813 GCF_042742855.1 Streptomyces sp. NPDC058877
GCGAGCCCCAACAGGGCCGCCGGCGAGGGCGAATCGGGCCACGACCTGCGGATTCCGCCAGCTTGATCGGCTACACCACTCGGCGGGACACCATCCGGATACGGCGGCGCTTGCGGGATTCGACGTCATCGCGAGTGTCGAGGCCGCGATCGCGAGTGTGCTTCCGATTGCTGAAATTCGCTCCGTTGAATTCGTGATTCCCCCTCTGCTTCAAGGGTTGTGGTCGATGTTGAGGCTATGGGGAAGTGAGGTGAATATTCCAGGCGGGTTGGGCGGTGTGGCTGGCTATTCCGCACGCTTGCCCGAAAGTCGACTGCTGGTTTTCGCTCATTCCGCGCTTTGGCGCCCGGGCCCCGGCGCAGTGCAGGTCAGTGGTTTGGTGCGTGCGGGGTCGTGCCAGCGGAGGGGCCGGTCTGCCCCTCCGCCGACCACCAGCGAGTCCAGGTGGCCGTGATCAAGAGGTAGCCGGCGTGGGGGGCCTTGATCCGGAGTCTCCGGAGACCTTCCTTCCTGCCGGCGGGCTTGCCCTCGCGCTCCGGGACGACGGTCCTGTCGCGCCGGGGCGACGGCTCACCGTCGTGGGTGCCGCACCACGACGAGCCGGTCGACGACCCGCGTGCCGGTCGGCATCGCCTGACACCGACCAGAACCGCGGGCAAGGGGCGAAGCGAGTGATTGCCGAAGGCTCAGAAAGATCTGGCCAGGAGCAGGCCGGCCCCGATCAGGAGTGCGGTGCCCACCAGTCCCGAGATCACCGCGACGGTCCGCCTGCCTGCGCCGAGGCGGCGCAGGATGATGGCCAGGGGGCCGATGGGCGCAATCTTGTCGTTCACAGGGGTCTCCTCGGTCATGTAGATGACTGTGTCGAGCCAGAGGGAACCGGCTTTTCAGGAGGCGCCTCTTCGCAGGTCCTCCCGCAACCGCAGCAGTTCACGGCGACGGGACTGCGCCCGTGCCAGGAGTGTTCCCGCGGCGCCGACCAGGCAGGCGCCGACCAGGCCGACGGCCAGGGCCCCGCCCGCGGTTCCACGCGCCGCGGTCAGTGCCGTTCCGGCGGTGCCGGTCGCCGTGGTCGCCACGAGCGCGAGCCGGGCTCCCAGCACCCGGTCACGAGCGAACAGCGGTCGGCGCCTGGTCAGCACCCAGCAGGAGAAAGCAGCCCAGGCCAGCCCGATAGTGATCATTCCGGCGAAAGCGGCCTGGGTGCGCGCAGGGAGCGTGGCCGGCTCGGTCGCCCACAGCGCAACGATCAGTGCCGCCGCGCATCCTCCCGCCAGACCGACGACCACGTAGCGCATCCGGGAGCGCACCGAGACCTCCGCGGCCAGCGCACGCTCCAGTTCCGCGGGCACGTCCGGGTGATGCGCTCGGTGATCCTTCTCGCTCATGCCTCGTGATTCCTCTCGATCAGGATGTTCCGCAGCATGCGGCGCGCGCGGTGCAGCCTGCTCTTGACGGTGCCGGTCGGCAGATCGAGCACCTCCGCGCAGGCGGCCAGAGGCAGATCCTGTAGATGGAACAGGATCAGCACTTCGCGCTCCAGCGGCGGCAGCCCCGTGAGGCCGGCCTCGATCTCCATCGTGTTCAGGACATCGCTGAGGGGATCGTCGTCGGCGGCGACCGTGTCGGCCTCCACCCACGATGTCTCCGGTGTCGCGTATGCCTGCCGCAGGTGGTTGGCCACCGTGCGCCGGGCGATGGTGAACAGCCACGGGGTGAACCGCTCCGGCTGCCGCAGCCGGGGCAGTCCGCGTACCACGGCGACCCACACCTCCTGGGCGAGGTCGTCCGCCAGGTGCGGCGAGCCGACCATCCCGCGCAGATAGCGCCACACCGGTCCGTGCCAGACGCGCACCAGTTCGGGGAACGCCTCCCGTTCCCCGAGCTGGCAGCGCACCACCAGGAGCACGTTGTGCCTGTCTTCGCCCACCGCATCTCCCTGCCCCGCACCACGGTCACCAAGACAGTCGGCATCCGGGGTCGAAAGGTTCACGATCCCCGAAGAAGCCATCCGCTCGGGTCTCGCCGAGCCGCCGGAAGCGAAGTCGAGCCCGTGCCACTCCGACCGGCGCCCCCGGTGCTCCGGGCGCCGTCCCCTCGGGCACGACGCCCGAGGCCGCACGGACTGCCATGGCCCGCGCCGCTCCTGCCGACAACGCCACCCACGCTGCCGAGATCCTCCTTGCCGAACGCTTCCATCCGGCGGCCCCGTCGGCCGGTACCACCGGGGACGACGGCGAAGGCCCAGGTCACTGACCTGGGCCTTCGGAGAAGAGGGTATGACGGGAATCGAACCCGCGCCATGACCTTGGGAATCACCCGGCGCTTGAGCGCACGCCTGTCCCCTGAGCCGTGGAGACAGGCTCCGAGAGTCGTCCCTTTGCCGAGGGAACCGGGCGGCTGCGGCGGGGTGGCTGGACTTCTCCGGGACGGTTCCGGTCAAGTGCTCGCTCGGCCGGCGGCTCTCCCCCGGCTGCCGCGCGGCGGTATTCGGCGTTGATGCGCTGGGCTTCTTCGAGTTGGTCCTCGAAGAGGAAGATGCGGCAGCCGACCTCTGGCGTGCTCGCGTCACGGCTGGAGTCCGCCGGTCCAACCGCCGCGCGGCTCCGTCGGGCGAGCGTCTCCCGTTCGTGAGACGGGCCGGACGACATCCGGAAGCCGGTGTGAACGCGGTCGGTTCCCGCGTCTCGTACGGGATGTGCGCCCGCCGCAGCGTCAGGCCGTCGTGGACGTGCCGGGCAGGGTGGGCGGCTGCTGGGTCGAGCCGTCCATGGCTGCGGAGCGGGTGCGACAGGTGAATCCGACCCGGGTCATGGCACGGATGACCTCGCGGGCGCTGAAGTCGCGGCGGTCCTGGCGGGTGATGACGGCGCCGACCTGCATGACGGGGTACTCGCGACGCCCGATGATCACGAACTCGCCGGTGGCGGGTTCGGGCGTGACGTCCTTCATCGTCTCCATGACGCCGTTCTGCGTCAGCTCGAACGGGAAGCGGGCGATGACGCAGCGCATGGGACCTCGCAGAAGTTCGCAGGAGAAGGCGGGAGGTGATCGGCTGGTATGCCGGTGGGGCGGGTCGGGGGCTCGGCCTCGGCCCGCGTCGTCAAGGAGGGGACGGAGAGTCCGCGGGGCGCAGGTCGCGCAGCCGTACCCGGTCGGTGTAGGCGGAGGTGGCGCGGAAGCCGTTGAGCTGGGCCCGGGTGACGAGGCCGGTGGGCCGGCCGTCGTCGTCCCGGACGACGAGGCGCCCGGTGCGTGCGCCGCTCATGACCGCCAGAGCCACCTCGACGGTCATGTCGGCCCAGACGTGCGGCTCTGCCTCGCCGGTCCGGGGCGCGGGCGGGCTGCCGGCGGCGTTCGCGGGGTGGAGCGGTGTCTGAATCGATGTCACATGCGGCTCCTGGGTGGGAAAGAGAGGCGTCGGACCCGGGTGCGAGGGTCCTGGCCGCCCGGGCTGGGATCCTGAGTGCACGACGGGGCGGAGGCATCGCGTCGGGCCCCGGCCTTCGGCGCCGGGTGCGGCGGGCAAACGTCTCGGCATGTCCAGATCGGCGAAATTCGTCGCAGTGGGGGAACGGCGGAGTCGGAGTGGATCCACCCGGCCTCGATCCGGAATTGCTCTCACAGGCATCCGAAAAAGCGATACTTCGCACCCGTGCTGCTCATGCGGGCCCCATCGGTGCGGCGTGCATCCATGAATTCCCCGACGGTTGGTCGGAGAGGGGAAAACCGAGGCGCATTCGAGAAGGCGTGAAGGTCGGGCGGCGGAGAGGGGAATGCGGCTGGGGCCCGCACCCCGAGGGATGCGGGCCC
>NZ_JBHYMF010000333.1:0-3800 GCF_042742855.1 Streptomyces sp. NPDC058877
GGCCCCAGCTGTATTCATTTCATAGGGCCTCACCGTGCTCGCAGCACCCTCTTTCATTTCGCCGACCCGATTTCGCGTCGGCAACCATTCACCCTGCCGAGCCGCTCTCTTTCTCATTCCATTCGGCCGTCCCTGTGATTCCAGAAGCTGTTCGTCCGCTGCCGGGATTCTTTGATACGCGCCGTATCCAGGAAGGTTCTGAATGAACCCCACACGCACGAACGGCCGTACCTCCCGCACCCGCCGCAACGGCGGCCGCTCGTACGGCTCCTCCGCCGAAACGGGCCGGGGCGGTCGCCCCGGTTCGTCCGCCGCGGGCCGATCGGAAGGTCCGAGCCGGTCGGGCGGATACGGCAGGCGCCCCGCCGCCGTGCAGGGGGAGTTCGCCCCGCCGAAGACGATCACTCCGGCGCTGCCCGCCGTCGAGACCTTCACCGACCTGGCTCTGGACCGGCGCCTCCTGGCCGCGCTCACCGCGCAGGGAGTCGCGGTCCCGTTCCCCATCCAGGGCGCGACGCTGCCGAACTCCCTGGCCGGCCGCGACGTCCTGGGCCGCGGCCGGACCGGCTCCGGCAAGACCCTCGCCTTCGGTCTGGCCCTGCTGGCCCGCATCGCCGGACAGCTCGCCGAACCCCGTCAGCCGCTGGCACTGGTGCTGGTCCCCACCCGGGAACTCGCCCAGCAGGTGACCGACGCCCTCACCCCCTACGCCCGTGCCGTGAAGCTACGCCTGGCCACCGTCGTCGGCGGAATGCCGATCAGCCGACAGGCGAAGGCGCTGCGCGGTGGCGCCGAGGTCGTCGTGGCCACCCCCGGTCGCCTCAAGGACCTCATCGAACGCGGTGACTGCCGACTGGGCCAGGTCGCGATCACCGTCCTCGACGAGGCCGACCAGATGGCTGACATGGGCTTCATGCCGCAGGTCACCGCGCTCTTGGACCAGGTCCGCCCCGAGGGCCAGCGGATGCTGTTCTCCGCGACCTTGGACCGCAACGTCGACCTGCTGGTCCGCCGCTACCTCACCGACCCCGTCGTCCACTCCGTCGACCCCTCCCAGGGCGCGGTCACGACGATGGAGCACCACGTCCTGCACGTGCGCGGCGCCGACAAGCACCGGCTGACGACGGAGATCGCGGCACGCGACGGCCGGGTGATCATGTTCTTGGACACCAAGCACGCCGTGGACCGGCTCGCCGAGGACCTCCTCGCCTGCGGTGTCCGGGCCGCCGCCCTGCACGGCGGGAAGTCGCAGCCTCAGCGCACCCGCACCCTCAGCCGCTTCAGGACGGGGCACGTCACCGTCCTGGTGGCGACGAACGTCGCCGCGCGCGGCATCCACGTCGACAACCTCGACCTCGTCGTCAACGTGGATCCGCCGACGGACCACAAGGACTATCTCCACCGCGGCGGCCGTACCGCGCGAGCCGGCGAGTCCGGCACCGTCGTCACCCTGGTCACCGCCAACCAGCGTCGCGGGATGACCCGACTCCTGCAGGACGCCGGCATCGTGCCGAAGACCACTCAGGTCTGCTCCGGCGGGGAGGCGCTCCACAGGATCACGGGCGCCCAGGCCCCGTCGGGCGTGCCCGTGACGATCACCGCGCCACCGGCCGAGCGGCGCAAGCGCGGCACGCCCTCCCGCGGTCGGCGCGGGCCCGCTGCGGCGGCCCGGCGCGTGAACGCGCGACGGTCCGCCGTCGACACGGCAGCCTGAGCGCCACGTGGTCCGGAAGCCGCCCGATCTCTTCAGGAGGCACGTTGTGACGTCGGTCCGGATGCAACCCCGCTCGGCCCAGACCAGCCCTGCGCTCAGGACGGTGAGGGACCGGGCCGCCGTGGGCCCGGCAGAACTCCGGGTCTGCGATGACATGACCGTCGAGGTGGCGCTGGCCGTGATGGCAGGTGCCCGGACCGGCCACCTGCTCGTCTGCGACGCCGACGGCCTCGCCGCCGGTCTCGTCACACTGGCCCGGCTCACCGCCGTCCGCGAAAGCTCCGCATACACGGACCGGCTTCGGCTGCGCGACCTCTCCGGCGACGGCGAGCCGCTCGCCTCGGACACCGTCCTCACGGCCGAGCAGGCAAGAGACGTCTCCGCCGGCTCGGCGCCCCGTCCGTCATGGGCGGGCAGGAGGGTCCGTCAGCCGTCCCGGCGCCCGCCGTCGCCCTCGAGCGACCCGCCTAATGGGACGTGCCGGGTCGGAGAGACTCGGTGCCGTAGCCGCCAGCAGGTGAGCACTTTCCCCGCCGGAACCACTGCGAGTTCTGTGGTCAGACCGTGCCCCTGCTGGTCGGCCGGGAGGCCAGACCGCTGATGGGGTGGCGTGCCCGCCCTGGTGGCGTGAGCACTGGATCCATTAGGCCGCGCGCCGCCTTCCGCGGGCTGCAAGGAGCGAAGTACCTGACCAGGAGGTTGAGTTGCTGCTGATCGGCGATGACTGGGCCGAAGACCACCATGACGTCGAGGTCCAGGACGAGACAGGTCGGAAACTCACGGCGGCGAGGCTGCCAGAGGGCGTGGAGGGGATCGCGAAGCTGCACGAGCTCCTCGCGAAGCACGGCGGCAAGGACCTGGACCCGGCCGAGGTGGTGGTGGGTATCGAGACCGATCGCGGTTCGTGGGTGCAGGCATTGATCGCTTCCGGCTACCAGGTCTACGCGATCAACCCGAGGCAGGTCGCCCGTTTCAAGGAGAGGTACGGCACGTCCGGCGCCAAGAGCGACAAGGGCGACGCGCACGCGCTGGCGGACATGGTCCGTATCGACCGCGACCAGCTGCGGCCGGTGGCCGGAGACAGCGACCAGGCCCAGGCCGTGAAGGTCGTCGCCCGCGCCCACCAGACCCTGATCTGGGAACGCACCCGTACCTTCCAGCGGCTGCGGACCACACTGCGCGAGTACTTCCCCGCCGCGCTGTCCGCCTACGCCGACCTGGAGCTGACCAGCACGGACGCCCTGGAATTGCTGATCAAGGCGCCCACTCCCGCGGCCGGGGCGAAGCTGACGCGCACCCAGATCACCGCGGTCCTGGCCCGTCACCGCCGTCACCACCGCGAGGCGAAGGCGAACACGATTCAGACGGCCCTGCGCGAGCGGCAGCTCGGCCTGCCCGAGCCGGTCACCGCCGCCTACGCGGCCACCGCGATCGCCCATGCACGGCTGATCATCGCGTTGAACGAGCAGATAGCCGCGCTGGAAGCGCAGGTGAAGGCGCATTTTCTCGCGCACCCGGACGCTGAGATCTACCTCTCGATGCCCGGCATCGCGGAGATCACCGGCGCCCGGGTGCTCGCCGAGTTCGGAGACGACCCCACCCGCTACGCGTCTGCGAAGGCCCGGAAGAACTATGCCGGCACCAGCCCCGTCACCCGGGCCTCCGGCAAGAGTCACACCGTCCAGGCCCGCTACGTCCGCAACAACCGTCTCGCCGACGCCCTCCAGCGCCAGGCGTTCGCCGCCCTGCGGGCCTCGCCCGGCGCCCGCCGCTACTACGACAAACAGCGAGCCCGCGAGGCCGGCTACAACCCCGCCCTCCGCCAGCTCGGCAACCGGCTCGTCGGCATCCTCCACGGATGCCTCAAAACCCGCACCCACTACGACGAAGCAACCGCCTGGTCGCACCACGCACACCTCCATGCCGCTTGACCTCAAACGACATGGGGTGTCTGACCACGGCGGAACCGTCCTTCCCCTCCCCACACGCCTCGGCGCTGCTCGGCGCTTCGGCGGCGTCCTGACCGCGATCCGCAAACGACCGTGAGCTGACTCCGGTCAGCCGAGAGGGCCCGACCGGCACACGC
>NZ_JBHYMF010000334.1:0-3794 GCF_042742855.1 Streptomyces sp. NPDC058877
CGCCGTACACCAAACCGCACTACGTGAGAAACACGGGATCCACGATGACGAGGAAGCGACTCGCGTGGCTGGTCGGGGTGGGTGCTCTGCTACTCGCGCTCGTCCTCACGCTCCCCCTGCACATCGGCCAGCTCCTTCCGGGCAAGAGCGACCATGTACCCGACGCTCCGGGCCAGGGACTGCCGGAGGCGTTGGGACAGCTGCGGGGTGACGACGACCTCGTTCGCCCGCAGGCTGTCGCGCACGGCGCCCGCCCCCGCCTTCACAGCACCGCGTACGGCCGCCAGGAGACCCGACTTTCCGACGGCACGGCCGCCATGCCCGCCCTCGACGACAAAGCGCTCATCGCCCTCGCGGATTCGGACGCGACCGAATCGCCCGCATGGCGTGCCTACTATCTGTGCCTGGCGGTCGCCCCCGAGGACCCTGGCGCTCCATCACCGCATGCCCAGCGCCTCCTGGACCAAGTCCCGTGGTCGAAGGAAGCGCTGGAGGAAGCCCGCACGTACCTGATCACCCGAGGCTCCACGGACAGCATCGACACGTCCGTCGCCACCCGCGGTTCTTTCCTCACCGCTCTGCGCTGTCTCGGTAAGGCGGACGGCGTACCCGAGTCGGCGCTTGACGCCCTCGCGGCGGACGCGAACCGGATCAGCACGCCGATCCCCGTGCTGGAGGCATCAGACGCGCTGTCCCAACTCGGCCGCCCCCTGAAGCCGTCCACCGCGGTCAGCGACTGGCGCTCAGAGGCCACGGCCCAGTCGTGCACCGGGGCCGACGCCGCTCAGCTGGCCGCCCAGCGGATCCTCTCCCCGGCCACGCGTCTGCCGCAGGAATCCACGCAATGCCTCAAAGCCGGCATCAGCTCGGACAATCCACAAACACGCTGGCTGGCTCGCAGAGCTCTTCCTCAGGAAAAGAGCATCAAGACCAGGGCCGATTTCGATGACAAGGGACTCGTCGTCGAAACGCCCGATCAGCAGGGAAACCTCCGAGCGACGTACGAAGCGGCTCGCGCACTCGCCATTACCGGAACACATAAACAGGCACCCGACTGGCTCACCGACGCGGTGCGCAAGCTCAGCAATGAACGCGAACTCCCCCCTGGAGACAATGTCATGGTCGCCCTGATCTGCGACCGGTTGGAACTAGCCTGCGGCCCCCGAGCAGCAGAAGGCCAACGCGATATCGCCGCGCTCGTCGTGCCCCCGCGCTATCAGGCCAACCGGTCCGCCCAATGGGGAGACAACATGCGGGCCCGCATCGAGCTCGAACTCGGCTGCCCCAAGACCGACATCACTCCCGCACTGCCCGAGGGCAGACGACTCGACGGCCCTGCGCTCCGCGCCCTCCGGCTCCTCGGCGAATCCGGCTGCAAGGAACAGGCCGCCCGAACCGTCAGCGGCCACGACCTGACGAAAATCGCCGCCGATCTGCTACGCGACGGCGACCTCATCGGCGCCGCTGACGCCTACTGGGCCGCTGTTCACTCCGGAGCGGTGATCTCCCAGGAGTTCTACGACCAACTTCCCTCTCTCGTGGCAAAGTTCACGGCGAAGAGCAGCACGTCCCTTTACAGCCGCACTCCTGGCGGTCCCGCCGATATCGAAGCCACCAACGCCGCCTACTCCCTGCGATGACAGCACCGACCCGTCCCAGCGTCCCGGAGCGCATCGTGCTCGAAGAACCGCCTACCGCACTCGTCCTCGACTCCGTGTCCTACCGATATCCAGGCACGGACCAGAACGTGATCGAGGACCTGAACCTCACCCTGCCCGCAGGCCTGACCCATGCCGTGCAGGGCCCGTCCGGCTGTGGCAAGAGCACCGTGCTCGCGCTGGCGGGACTGATCCTGGCACCCACGGCCGGGACCGTCACCATCGCCGGCGCCGACCCCGCCGCAGGCGACCCCGACGCCCTGCGCCGCCATCGCGTCGGCACGGTCCTCCAGGACCTCGGTCTCCTCCCGTTCCTCAACACCTGGGAGAACGTCGCCGCCGCCTTCGGGCCGCGCCTAGCCCGCCATCGCGAACAGGCGCGCGCCGCGCTGTCCGCACTCGACATGGCGGACCTCTCCGACCGCCCGGTCCAGGAACTCTCCGGCGGCCAGCGGCAACGCGTAGCCATCGCCCGCGCCGCCGTACACGAACCCGCGCTGATCCTCGCCGACGAACCGACCTCCGGACTCGACGAGAAAAACGGCGACCTCGTCATGGAGGCACTCCTGGAGTGCGCGGCGCGCGGCACCGGCGTACTCGTCGTCACGCACGACCCGCGCATCGCGGACCGGTGCGCCCGGACGTCCCGCCTCGTGGACGGACGACTCACCGACGCCACCCCCGCCGGCCCCACCCAGGAGGAACCGCGTGACCCCGTCCACTGAGACCGCCCCGCGGCACCCCGGCGGCTGGAGCGGCCTCACCTGGCGCCGCGACAGCAACTCCCTGCGCAGAGCCCTGACCACCGTGACCGCCCTGTCGGCACTGCTCGCCCTGTCCGTCGGAGTGACCAGCGGCGCATCCACCGCCGTGGAGCGCGATGTCCTGTCCAGCGGCGGCCTGACCCAGATCGAGCTCGCCACGACCGGCTCGGGCTCCGGCGCCGGAGGCTCCGCACGGCCGCTCACCCAGGACGTCCTCACCGAGGCTGCCGGCATCGACGGCGTCACCCAGGTCGTGCCCGACTACGCGGCTTCGGTGTACGCGGCCACGGAAACCGGCGGCACGTACGTCCTCGGTGCGAACAGCTACGTGCCAGGCAGCACGATTCCCGTCGTCGAGGGCCAGGCCCCGGCCAAACAACTCGCCGACGGCCAGATCATCGTCCCCGCCAGGGCCGACGACACCGACCTCGGCGGATTCGTGGGCCGCACCCTCACTTTCTCGCACACCGTCGGCACCGGGCCCAACACGGGCACGACCAAGGACATCGCCCTCACCGTCGTCGCCGCCTACGATCCGTCCTGGCAGCCGGACGGGCCCGCTGCCGCCTACGTCTCCCCGACCACTGCCCTGCGGCTCGCCGCCGCTCGTGCCGCTCAGACACCCACGGAGTTCATGAGCACCGAAGGCGCCCAGAGCGCCCTCGTGGTGACCGAGCACCAGCGATACGTCGCGCCCGTCACCGCAGCCCTGCAGAAACTCGGCATCTCGGCGTCACCGGTCTCGGACCGGATCGGCAACCTGCCCGGACTCTTCGGCGCCGTCCAGTGGTTCACCCTGGCGCTCGCCGCCCTGCTCGCGGTCGTGTCGCTGCTGCTGGGGGCATCCCGGGCGATGGACAGCGTCCGGGCCAGGCTCGCCCAATTCGCCGTCCTCCGAGTCCTCGGCGAGTCGATGTCCTCCCTGCGCCGCCTCCTCATCGGTGAAGCGGTGCGGACCGGACTCGCCGCCGGGCTCCTGGGACTCCTGGCCGGCGCCTCCGTGGCCGCCGCACTGTCCGGCCCCCTTAGCGAAGCGCTGGGGCTGACAATCCGTCCCTGGGACACCATTCCCGGACCCAGCTGGGCGCTGGCGGTCCTCGTCCTTCCAGTCCTCGGACTCGCGGTCGGCGCACTCGTCGGCGGACGGCGCGCGCTCGCGGACGACCCGTACCTGACAGTGCGACGCCACAACGTGTGAGGGTGTGGGTGTGGGACGCGGTCGACCGAGACCGTGCCCCGCACCTGGAGGGTTCCCCAGACGTGGGCCCTGCCCGTCGCCCCCGTTATGTTCTTCGCGGTCCTGCAAGAGGGCCGCTGGCCTCCGGGCCCGGCATGACTGTGTCCCCCTGTCGAACGGATGACCTGGGGGGTG
>NZ_JBHYMF010000335.1:0-3710 GCF_042742855.1 Streptomyces sp. NPDC058877
CCCGACGCCAGGAACGCCGACGCCCCCGCCCGAGCCGACTCCCCCGCCCTCCCCCGCGCCCCCGCCGACCGAACCGCCCGCGCGCCCGGCACCAGCACCTTCACCGGAACCGGAACCGCCCGCCCCGCCCTCGCCGGACCCCCTTCCCCCGCGGCCCGCCCCGAAGCCGCCGTCCGCCCGCCCCGCGCCCCTCCCGGAGCGGCCCGCCCCGGCACCTCCGACCCCGGCCTCGCCGAAACCCGCAGCCGCGCCCCCGCCCTCTCCCACGCCCACCGTGCGCCCCTCGCCGCCGACCCCAGAGCCCGTGGCACTGCCCCATTACCGGCGCACCACACGCGACCAGCCGAAGGGCGGCACCTCCGTCGTCACCGCAACGCTGATGATCACTGCCCCCGCCGTGCTCGCCACGGCGATCCTGCGCGTCCGGTCCAAGTGACCGGAGCACCGCCGCACCCGACCCCGTCCACCCGTTGCCCCGTCGCCCCCTGCCGGAGGAACTCATGTCCGAATGGCTCGTCCTCTCCGTCGCCATGGCCGCCGCCTGCGCCGTCGTGCTCACCATCGTCGTCATCAACAACCGCCGCATCCCCGAGGACGACGACCCCAGCGAGACCCCGGACGTCATCGAGTACATGACGATGATGATCGGCGTGATCTACGCGATCGTCCTCGGCCTCGCCATCGCCGGCGTCTGGGAGGCCCGTGGAGCCGCCCAGGAGACGGTGCGCCAGGAGGCCCAGGCGATGCACGAGATCTCGGCGCGCGTGGAGGTGTATCCGCAGGAGGTCCGCACCCGGATCCGCGACGACGTCGACGCGTACGTGGCCTATGTGATCCGCGACGAGTGGGCGTACATGGCCGAGAAGGGAGAACTCAGCGACGAGGGCACCGCGCTCCTGGAGCGGGTGCGACGGAGCGTCACCGACTACCAACCGGCCGATGACTTCGAGGGACAGGCCTACCAACCGCTGGTCGACCTGGTGGCCGCCGCCGACGACGCGCGGGGGGCCCGTGGGCAGAGCGCGGGCGCGACGATGCCGGGGGTGGTCTGGTTCGGACTGATCATCGGGGCCCTGGTGACGGTCGGTCTGATCTTCACCCTGCAGATCCGCAGGACCGGGCGGGAACTGCTGCTCGCCGGACTCTTCAGCGTGCTGATCGCCTTCCTGCTCTTCCTCATCTGGGACTTCGACGCGCCGTTCGACCGGGGCATCGCGGCCACCGCCGCGCCGTTCACCGACCTCTTCCCACAGGTCACACGGTGAGCCGACACGTATGCGTGGGCCGTCCGGGGGACAACGGTGCCCCATTCGCACGCCTGGGATCGCGCCTGTGATAGTGCGCTCCTAGCGTTTCGGGCAACGAGGTGCGCGGCCCTCCACGGGACCCCCTTCCGTGACTGCCCCTCGGGACCCGGAGGATTCACCATGCGCGCGATACGTGTCGCATCCACTGCCCTGTTGGGGGCGGCTGCCCTCGCCCTGGCCGCCCCCGAAGCCCTCGCGGCGGACGGTGCTCCCGCAGCCGCCGCCCCGCAGGCACCCAGGGCCAAGGCACCGGGCGATTTCGTCGTGTCGCCCGCGGTCGTCGCCCCGGGCGGCAGGGTGACGCTGAGCGCCCCCGGCTGCGCCAGTACGGCGACGGCCTCGGCCGGCATCTTCGACACCACCACCATCGCACCGGGCTCCGCGGTGACCGCGACCGTGGATGCGGACGCCAAGCGCGGCGCCGTGTACACGGTGCTGTTCCACTGCACCGGCGGCGCACAGGACACCGTCGCCCTGACGATCAGCGGCTCGTCCAGCGCCACCCCGACCATCAACGCCACGACCTTGACGCCCCCGCGCGGGGTGCAGGGCGGCCTCGGCGGTTCGATGGGCGGGGTCGATCCGCTGGAACTGGCCGTCGGAGGTGCCCTGGTGCTGGCCGCGGCCACCGGCACCGTCTATGCGATCCGCCGTCGCTCCGGCGCCGGTCGGCGCCACTAAGGGGTTCCCGCACCCGGACGCCCGTCACCCCCGGGTTCCGCAGGAACTCGGGGGCGGCGGGCACAACGGGCAGACCGGGAGGTTCGACCGGTCAAGCCCCTGCGCCGGTCGTGCGACGGCGACGGATGACGAAGAGCCCGCCGCCGAGGGCCGCCGCGGCGACGAGGCTTCCGCCGACGGCCATCTCGGTGGAGCTGGGGGCCAGCGAGCCGCCGAGACCGCCCTGCGCGCCGCGCCCCGGAAGGACGCGGAAGGGACGGGTGGCGACGGCCGAGTTGTCACTGCACTTGACGGCGAGGTTGTAGTTGCCCGGAGTGGCGTTGTCGTGGACCCGGGCGACGGCGCTGGAGAGCCCGTTCGAGTTGACCGAGAGGTTGGTCTCCGGGAAGGCGTTCGAGGTGACCGTTCCACCGTGACCGCAGCCCCGGACGGTGATCGTGAGGGTCGATCCCGGGTGGACGGCGGACGGGTTGACGGTGACGTTGGTCGGCCCGTTGGTGGCGACGGCGAGGGGGGCCGCGAGCCCGACCGCCGCGAGTGCGGTGGCGGTCACCGCCAGAGTGCGTGCAGCACGCATGGTTGAACCTCCAGTGGAAGACGCCCCAAAGCGGTGCTCCGGGAGTTTCGACGAGTACGCCTTCCATGACGAACCATCACAAGGCGTAGCAAGCCGTGCACCTCGACACTGGTCCACCTCGGTGAGGCGACACGCCCGGGACGGAGGCCCCCGGGACGGTGGAAGCGCAGGTCATGACCATCCGACCTGCTTATCTGACGATTACTCGGATGGGTCAGCCCCGCCGTCACCCGGCTGCCTTCCACGGGCACTGCTCCCGCTCATCACCCGACGCCCTTCGCCCGGGCGAACGGGACCACCCGTCCGGCTGGGCCCCCACCCGTTCGCGCCGTCCGGCACGACGTCCGGCGCGACCGCCCTTACCGTTCTGACGACGCCGAGAAGGGAGAACCATGCCCCCGAAGGACTTCCGCGTCTTCCCTCGCAGGAGACGTCAACCCTGGGGCGTCCTGGCCCTCGCCATGCTGTCCGGGCTTGCGATGATGCGCAACGGAGTGGACGTCGCCGCCGGGCCTCCGCAGCCCGCGGCAGCCGCACGGCCGGCGGCCCGTCCCGTCACCCCGCCGCCCCCCGCCGCGAGCACCGGCCTCGAACCGCTGCCCTTCGCCCCTGCCTCCCGGATCAAGATCCCGGCGATCCGGGTCGCGGCCCCCATCATGGACGTGGGCCTGGACGAGAACGGTTGGGTGGCGGCCCCACCGCCACAGGACCCCAACCTGGCCGGCTGGTACCAGAACGGCATCGCACCCGGCCAGCGCGGCACCTCCGTCATCGTCGGCCACGTCGACAACGCCAAGGGCCCTGCGGTCTTCTACGGGCTCGGCGCCCTGGAGAAGGGGCAGCACATCGAGGTCGAGCGGTACGACGGCCGGATCGCGGTCTTCGAGATCTACGGCGTCGAGGTCTACGCGAAGGACAACTTCCCCGGCGTCCAGGTCTACGCCGACAACGGGGAGCCGGAGCTACGGGTGATCACCTGTGGCGGCGGCTACACCCGTGCGCGCGGCTACGACGGGAACGTGGTCGTGTACGCGCGCATGGTCGGTTCGCGCTAGGCCGTGTTTTAGGAAGCGCGGGCGGCCAGCCACTTGGTGAGGTCGCCCGCGATGCGGTCAGTGTTGGTCTCGACGGTCACGTCGTGTTCG
>NZ_JBHYMF010000336.1:0-3697 GCF_042742855.1 Streptomyces sp. NPDC058877
GGGGGGGGCGGGGGGGGCGGCCGGCGCGGCGGGGGGGGGGGGCCCCGCGGGGGGGGGGGGGGGGGGGGGGGGGGGGCCCGCCCGGGGGGGGGGGGGGGGGGGGCGGGCGGGGGCCCCCCCACGCCCGGAGCGGGAGGTGCGGACCGGGACGCCCCGACCGGGTAGCGCGAGCCGGTCGGAGCGTCCCGGTCCGGAGGACCTACAGCGCGGCGTAGCCCGGGCGGACGATCTCCTCGACGAGCCGCTGCCGCTCGGGCAGCGACAGGAAGGCGGCCTCCAGGGCGGCAACGGTGAACTCCTCGAAGACCTCCGGGCCGTACCCGAAGGCGTCCACCATGTGCTGGAACTCCTCGCTCATGGTGGTGCCGGACACCAACCGGTTGTCCGTGTTGAGGGTGATCCGGAAGCCGAGCCGGCGCAGCTCGTCGATCGGGTGCGAGGCGTAGTCCTTCGCGGCGCCCGTCTGCAGGTTCGAGGTCGGGCAGACCTCCAGCGCGATGCGGTTGTCCCGGACGTACGAGGCGAGCCGGCCCAGCGTGCCGTCCTCGGCGATGTCGTCCGTGATCCGCACGCCGTGGCCGATCCGCTCGGTGCCGCAGACCTGCACGGCCTCGTGGATCGACTCCGCGCCGACGGCCTCGCCGGCGTGGATCGTGAAGTGGCAGTTCTCCTGCTTGAGGTGCTGGAAGGCGGCGAGGTGACGGGCCGGCGGGTTGCCTATCTCGCCCCCCGCGATGTCGAAGCCGGCCACGCCGTTGTCCCGGTGGGCAACGGTGAGCCGTGCGATCTCCAGGGAGCGGTCGGTGTGGCGCATGCCGGTGAGCAGGGTGCGCACGGTGATGCGACCGCCGGTGCGACGCTCCCCCTCGCGGAAGCCCTCGTTGACCGCGTCGACGACCTCGTCGAGGGTCAGCCCGCCCTCCAGGTGCTGCTCGGGGGCGTAGCGGATCTCGGCGTAGACGACGCCGTCCGCTGCCAGGTCCTCGGCGCACTCGGCCGCGATGCGCGTCAGCGCCTCGCGGGTCTGCATGACCGCGCAGGTGTGGGCGAAGGTCTCCAGGTACCGCTCCAGCGAGCCGGAGTCGGCGGCGTCCCTGAACCAGACCGCGAGCTCGGCCGGGTCCTCGGTCGGCAGCGCGGTGTAGCCGCACTCCCGTGCCAGCTCGACGATGGTCGCGGGGCGCAGCCCGCCGTCGAGGTGGTCGTGGAGGACGGCCTTGGGAGCCCGGCGGATCCAGTCGGAGACGGAGGTGGCGGCCGGCGTGGCGGGGTTGTCAGACAAGTGCATGGCGGGGAAGTGTACGCCACGGCAGCGCGGGCCGCTGTGACGGCTCCTACAGGGCGTCGGGCGGGGCAGCCGTCCCGCGACCGCCGGGCCGGATGCCCCGTCAGAACGCGGGACAGCCAGAGTGCGGGACATCGGACCGGTGGACCGCCGGGTCGCGGGACCGTCAGGCCGGTGGACCGGCGGGCGGGTGGACCGGCGGGCGGGCCGGTGGATGAGGCGTGCGCCCCGGCGCTCAGTGCGACTGCAGGACCGGCAACGCCGGAGTGCCGGTGGGCAGCATGTGCTTCGCGGCCAGTACCGGGACCTCGCCGACGCGCACGACCTGGGTGGCCAGGACGGCGGGGGTGTCCGCGGGGCGGCCCAGTTGTTCCCCGCGTCGGCGGCCGAGCAGCGTCGCCGTGATGCCGCTGTGCGCGCTCAGGGCCGTTTCACGGGAAGCCCCGACCAGGACCGCGAGCATCGAGACCGCGCTGCCGGAGTCCTGCTCCGTCCGCGCCTCCGCCTCCCGCAGCGCCCGGGCGAACTCCGGGTGCGCCCGCCGGAGCAGTTCGTCGGGCGCCGCCCACTCGTGGCTCAGCGCCGCCACCGAGCCTTCCCCGGTCAGTACGGACTCCCAGAACCTCAGCTCGGCGCGGGCGGGGGCGAGGAGGTGCTGGGTGGTGAAGTCGGTCGGCTCCTCGACGGTCCTGAGGAGCGCCCGGACCCGCAGCGGGGTGCCCGTGCCGATCAGGGCCTCCAAGGGCTGGACCTGCTCGAAGCCCCGCCGCGGGGGGCGGTCGTTCACGGTCCTGCCCACCCCGCGCCGCACCGTGAGCAGGCCGTCCTCCTGCAGCAGCAGCAGTGCCTCGCGCAGGGCCGGCCGGCTGACGCCCAGTTCGGCGGCGAGCTTCGGTTCGGAGGGGAGCGTGGAACCCGGTGGGTACGTGCCGTCGTGGACGGCGTCCGCGATCCGCTCGTAGAGCGCCACGACCGGTCGTCGTCGCTGCCCGCTGACCGCCACGGCCCCTCCTCGTCTCGTTCCCGGGCTCCTGCCCGAGGCTTTTCCGGAGTCTCGCCCCGACCTTGCTCCGCCGGTGCCCGCACCACGGTATCGAGCTATGTTGTCTGACAAGTCACCCGTACGGCTCCCCTCACCGTCACGGTGAGGGCCCGTCCGTCCCATTCTGGTCCCACGGCTGCGACCGACGGCACCACCGAGGAGAGGGGTCGGGCATGAGTCCCAAGGAGAAGCCGCGGACATCGGACGGCGGCACGTCCCGGTTCGCCGGGGCCTTCACCCCCGGACGGATCGCCATGCTGGTGGTCGCGATCATCACCCTGGTCTTCATCTTCGAGAACACCCGGGACGTCAAGATCCGGCTGCTGATCCCCGAAGTGACCATGCCGCTCTACGTGGCCCTGCTCGCGACCGCCCTGCTCGGCGCCGCCTGTGGTTACTACTTCGCCGCCCGGAGGCGGAAGTGAGGCGGGGCGCCGTCGTGGGCGTCGGCGCGCTCCTCGCACTCGCGGCCGTCGCCGCCACCTCTGCCGAGGAGCCCGCTGCGCTCGATGCCGGGACCGGAACCCGGCCGATGCCGGACTTCCTCGACCGGGGCCTGTGGCGGGTCCTCACCGGCCTGGACCGGCGGACGCGGCTTGACGTCCACGACGTGAGCGGCCGTGACCGGCGGGTGCTCTGGCCGCCGCGCTGGCAGGTCTGCACGCAGTACCCGGAGCCGGGGACGGACCTCGACCGGCGCACCACCGTCATGATCGGGGTCGTGCGAAGGGGCGAGAGCTGCCCGCCCAGGGTCCGCACGGCCCGCCGCTGAGGGAAGGCCGCAGCGACGGGGGGTGGCGACGCGGAGCGGGGACGGGTGGCGGCGCTGCGGCCGGGGCGCGGGGGCGCCGTGCGTTCGCGGCTCCGTCGTGCGCGGTCCGGAGCCGCGCGTCGAGCCGTGCCGCCGTGGCCCGTGCGGGGCGTCGCCGCCGCATGCCGGGCGAACGGCGGGCCCGGGGCGGGTCGGTCAGCGCTTGTAGTTGATCTTCATGGTGTCGAGGTCCGTCACGGTCGATCGCAGCCCCTTGTGGCCGTGGCCCAACTCCTTGAGCGCCGTCTCCACCCGGTCTTCCGCGATCGCCCCCGCCATCTCGTCGCCGTCCTCGGCGTCCGAGACGACGACCAGCCGGTACGAGAAGTGCTTCAGTGTCCGGTCGTAGGCGAGCGAGCCCTCTTCCGTGAACTGCATCGCGGTCAGTCCGTGCGCGTCCACCTCGGAGAGCAGGCGGGACCGGCTCTCCTCCGACAGGCCGTCGAACGTGCCGCGCACGATGACCCGGTAGGTGTGCTGCGTGCCCATGCCTCGTACTCCCCGTGCTGCTGTTCCCGGCCGCCAAGGCGGCGGCGGTGCCCTCCACCCTACGGCGGAG
>NZ_JBHYMF010000337.1:0-3611 GCF_042742855.1 Streptomyces sp. NPDC058877
ACCAGGGGCTTCACGCATGTCTGACGTCGGGTCATCACCCAGGCCACCCGCAAGCTGTCACGCACCGCAACCATCACGTTGCCGAGAAGACCTCAATGGCCGGGCGGCGGCGTCACGCCCACTCCACGCCCAGTTTCCGTAGCGCCTCCAGTTGCTCCTGGGTGAGCTTGTCGCGCCGGCTCTTGGTGTTGGAGACCCACACGCCCAGCTTCACCACCACCGGCTCCACCTCGCCCTCGACCTCGATCTCCTCGCCGTGCGCGCGGGGCACCGGCCGGTCGGCGCCTTCTCGCTCGACCCACTGCGTAAGGGCCTTCAGGCCGCGCTGGAACGCCTGCTGCGCCTTGTTCGGGCCCTTCGCCGTACGCGCGGCTGCCGAGGCGGGAGACGGGGCCTGGTCGGGCTGCACGCCCAGCGTGGTCAGCCGTTCCTGCTGCTCGGTCGACAGCCGCGCCCAGGTGCCCGGGTTCTTCTGCCGCTGAAGCCACCGCCCGATGTCGTCGCCCTCGAAGAGCACCCCGGGTTCGATGGCCGGCAGGGCGCCGTCGGCGTCGACCAGGTCAGCGAGGACGCGGTAGTGCCGCTGCCAGTCCAGGGACCATGGGCAGTTCCAGTCCTCATCGACCGCGGCCAGCTGCTGCGCGCGCACGGCGGCCCGCTCGGGGTCCTTGCCCAGACCGCCCTTGCGGCGCAGGTTGGCCATGTGCTGCCCGATGGGCACCATCGCCTCGGCTTCGCCCCACACGGCGTCCTGCCGGGGTGCGAGGTGGCCCATGGCCCGCCGGTAGGACCGCAGCGCGGCGAGCTTGTTCTCCCACGCCTCCTCGCCCGGCTCCCACACCATCCCGGCCTCCGGCGCGTCCAGCAGGACCTTGCGCCGCTCCTCCAGCTCACCCGCCCGCAGCGCCTTCCGCTGCTGGTGCACCCACCGTCCGAGCGGAAAGGTCTTCGTCGCCCCGACTTCGACCTCGACGTCGTAGGGAACGGCGTAGAGGCCCGTGATCTCGTTCTCCTTCCGCCACCGGATGAGGGCCTGGTAGCCCTCCAGCCACACCAGCGACTCCGGCCGGTACACGCGCGTACGGAGGAAGGCTGCGATGGTGGCGGCGTCGCGGGGGCTGGAGAAGTGGAGCAGGGCGGCTTCGGCGGCGGCCTGGGTGTCGTCCTGCTCCTGGTCCTCGTCGCCGCCTTCGCCGCCGGCCCCGACGATCCGCCCGTCCTCGTCACGCCGGACGTGGACCTTGCGCTTGCCGCTCGTGAGCGCCCGGGAGGCGAGCTGCTCGACCAGGCGCTCATCGTGTGAGCGCAGGCCCTGGAGCACGGCCACGAGCGGTTTGAAGCTGGCGGAGGCGACCATGTCGGTGGGGTCCTCGCCGGGCTCCAGGAAGACGGGCACGATGATCCTGGCCACCTTGGTGCTGCCGTCCTTGTTGAGCCGGAGCGCGCGGCCGATGTTCTGGACGATCTCGACCTGGGAGCCGCGGGTGTCGGCGAAGCAGATCGAGTCGACGCCCC
Source organism: Streptomyces sp. NPDC058877 (assembly GCF_042742855.1). Taxonomy (NCBI): domain Bacteria; kingdom Bacillati; phylum Actinomycetota; class Actinomycetes; order Kitasatosporales; family Streptomycetaceae; genus Streptomyces; species Streptomyces sp. NPDC058877. Next base: position 1,516 of record NZ_JBHYMF010000337.1, read on the forward strand.
GTTCGCCGGTGATGTCGACGCCTTCTCCGAGGACGCGAACGCTGGCGAGGAAGGCGCGGTGGACGCGGCGGTTGTTGGCGTCGATGCCGTTGGCGAACTGGCGTAGGACCTCGCGCCGCTCGGAGACGAGGTGGTCGCCGCACAGCCACGCCGACCAGACGCGGCCCGGCGGGACGTGGCGGCCGGCCTCCAGCTCGTAGAACTCCGCGTTGATCGACGACTTCGGCAGCGCCTCCGCCTTCGCCAGGTCCTCGTCCGTGGCGTCGCTGACGTACAGCTCGGCCGCCGTCTCCGGCAGCTTTTCCGCGAACGCGGCGGCCTCCTCCACCTTCTGGTGGAACGTCATGACCGTACGCAGGTTCCATGCGGCGGCGTGCTCCAGGAGCGCGGTCTGCAGGAGCGCCAGGCGCCGGCCGCGTCGCGCCTCCTCCGACTCCCCGAGCACGGGGGAGGGGTCGCGGATCTCCAGGACGTCGATCTCGAACCCGGCGAGGATCTCCCGCTCGATCGCCTCCGACAAGCCGAGCTCGGCAAGCCACGCGCCGTATGTCCCGTCTGGGTCGTCGACCATGGTCGCCAGCGCCACCTCCTGGCCGTCCGCGCCCTTCTGCGGCCGGGGAGAGGCGAGGATGCGCGGGGTCGCGGTCAGGTAGAGCCGGAAGTCCGCTGGGATCCGGGTGTTGTCGTGGATCGCCGCCCACGGACGGCCAAGATCACCGGCGGTTCCGTGGGCCTCGTCCACGATCGCGAGGTCGAAGCCGTCCATGCGCTGGCCGTAGAGCCGCTCCCCGCCCGCCAGAGCGGCCTCCAGCGGCCCGCGAACCTTCTGCTGGCCCTCGGGAGCGTCGATGTCCTCGCGGTCCACCAGGGAGGAGTACGTGGCGAGCACGACCACCGGCCCGGACTCGGCCCACAGCGCGAGCTGGATCGGGTTCGTGGTGGTGCGCACTCCCAGCGAGTTCAGCACCGGGTCGTTTTCCAGCGAGCACACCGCGACCATCGGCGCCCGGTGGCCCACCGCGCGCCACGCCTGGGCGGTCTGCGCGAGCAGGTCCAGGGTCGGGACCGTGACGAGGATCCGACCCTCCGCGAACGACTCCAGCGCGCACGCGGCGGCCGTGACCGTCTTGCCCGAGCCGGTCGCTGACACGATCGTGCCCCGGGCACCCTGCGGAGGCACAGATGACCTTGCAGGGAATCCCACCCATTTTCGGAAACTTGACTTCTGGTCTACCTGGTGTTCCTTGAGCTGAATCCTAGGCATCCTTTACCTCTCCGATACCCGACTTAAGTAGTTTACAGACGGCCGCCTGAGAGGGAATGTAGCCCTGAATATTTTTCAGATCGGCGCCGCTGTCTAGTTGATGCTCATGAAGCCGCGCATTCGTCATCTCCCCTCCCTTTGGCTACCCTGGCAGCCTGTGATGGCTGAAGGATGACAGCGGCGCCCTTATGATCTGCGTGTGATTCTTCCTCGCTCAGGTCGTCCCTCATGGAGGCATCTTCTGGCCTCCCTCGCACTGGTTGCGCTCATATCGGTTGGCTGGTACGGGCTTCAGCCCGTATACCCTGACTGCACCTTCGCCTCAGGCGGCCTTGCACCTGGGGGCATAACGGTGGGTGATGAAGAGTGGCTAGAGAAGGCCCATCAGGCGGCAATCGAGTCAGGACAGTGCTCTGACTCTCATGCCCGCTGGAAGGATTGGCTTTAGCGGAATTGTTTGCGATGACGCCCCGCCCGGATGGTTGGAGGTGTCCTGTGTTTCCGCCAATGCTACATGCTGCATCAATCTGATGCACGCGGTACACTGGAACCCACACGAGCGAGCGACCCCCACCCCCGCAGCCAGCCTGACCCGCGCAGCGGGTCTAACAGTCCGTAAGGCGCAGCCTGAAGGACTGTCAGGGCGGGGGAGCGCAGCGGACCCGCCGGGAGCGCCCCCGCGCTCCCCCCAACTTCCCTACTACAGGCCCTACTAGCCGCACCGTCAGACCCTGAGGGGCCCGGCCGCGCGAGGCGCGGCCCGCCGGGCGCGCATCGGCCGGCCTCACTGCCTCCTGGAGCGCAGCGGAGGGAGGCGCCCGTGCTCCGCACG
>NZ_JBHYMF010000338.1:0-3568 GCF_042742855.1 Streptomyces sp. NPDC058877
GGGTGGCACAGAGTGCCACCCGCCCCCTTTGCGTCGCCCCGTCTCAGTACCAGCCGTTGAGGGGAGCCTCCTCACAGAGCCGGACGACCGGCCGACGACCGGAAACGCCCGCCCCGGAGACCTTGACCCGAACGCCCGGCCGCACCGCGTGCGGCGGCCCGTCGACGCGGCAGCGGACCACGAAGCCCTCCGTCATGTGAACCGGCCAGAGGTCCGCATCGGCGGCGGCGACCCCGCGGCGCACGGAGATCACGCCCTCCCCCTCGCTGAGTTCGGGCGCGAGGTCGGTCGACCCGCAGGTCGGACACAGCAGGCGCTGAAACGTGGTGGTGTGGCACCAGCGGCAGCGCTGGAAGTACAGCTCGACGTCGGGGGCCGACTCCTCGGCCTGGACGGCGGTCCCGCTCCTCAGTCCCGTGTGGAACACGATGCCTTCTCCTTGCACTCGGCGGCTCGACCGTGCATGGAGCAAAGATATGGCACTGAGTGCCATCAAATAAAGACCTGAGTTCCCTCAATTGGAGACACCGGGAACCCTGAAGGTCTCGGGTGCCCCTCACCCCTCACCCCTCACCCCTCACCCCTCACCCCTCACCGAGACTCGACTCCACCTCACGCACCACACGCCACATGGGTGTGGACCGCTTGGTGATCACGACGACGACGTCCTCGGTCTCCTCGGCCGGTGCGTCCACGACCTGGCCGCTGCTCCAGGTGGTGCGCACGAACTCCAGGGCCCCGTCCACTTCCGCCAGCGGATCGCCCTCACCCCCCGAGCGCAGCCAGTGGCGCAGGGCGTGGTTGTGGGCGGCGACCACGGCGGCGGCGACCACATTGGCGCGCAGGGTGCCGTCCCTGCGGTCGGCCCAACGGGTGCGCAGGTAGTCACCGAGGGTCTTCTCGTAGCGCCAGACCACGGACAGCTCGTACGTGCGGAGTCCGGCCACCTCGCGGGTGAGCCGATAGCGCTGGACGGAGAAGGTGGGGTTCTCCGCGTACATCCGCATGACGAGCCGGGCGGCGCCACAGACGCGGACGACCGGGTCGTCGGAGTCGGCGCTCGCGGCGAGGAACCGGGTCATGTCGTCGAGGCACTGCTCGTGGTCGGGGAAGACCACGTCCTCCTTCGACGGGAAGTACCGGAAGAAGGACCGCCGCCCGACGCCCGCGAGCGTGACGATGTCGTCGACGGTGGTCTGCTCGTAGCCCCGCTCAAGGAAGAGCTGGAAGGCCGCGGCGATGAGGGAGTCCCGCATCGCGGGCTTCGTGGAGTTCGTCGACGCTGTTCCCATGCCCCGAACCTAGCATTTGAACGCATCCATCGCGGAACTCGGTGCCGGAAGAATCCGGCACCGAGTGCTATTTCGAGGGTACGGAAGCCCAGCAGAAACGCGGGGAGCCCTCACGCCCCCGGGGCTTTCCGCTCCCTCAGCGGGCGCTCATCCGGAGGGCGCCGTCCATGCGGATGGTCTCGCCGTTGAGGTAGTCGTGCTCGGCGATCATGGTCACGAGCCGGGCGTACTCCTCCGGACGGGCAAGGCGCTGCGGGAAGGTGACGCTCGCGGCGAGACCGGCCCGGACCTCCTCGCTGAAGCCGGCCATCATCGGGGTGTCGACGATGCCGGGAGCGATGGTGACGACCCGGATGCCGAACTGCGCCAGGTCGCGGGCGGCGGTGACGGTCATCCCGGCGACGCCCGCCTTGGAGGCGGCGTACGCGATCTGGCCGACCTGCCCCTCGAAGGCGGCGATCGAAGCGGTGTTGACGACGAGGCCGCGCTGCCCGTGCTCGTCGGGCTCGTGCCGGGCGATGGCCTCGGCAGCGAGCCGCATCACGTTGAAGGTCCCGAGCAGGTTGACGTTGAGCACCGCACGGAACAGGTCCAGGTCATGCGGCCCCTTGCGACCCAGGACGCGGGCGGAGGGGGCGATGCCGGCGCAGTTCACGGCGAGCCGCAACTCGGCCCCGTCGGCGTCGATCGCCGCGAGGGCCTCGCGGACCTGCTCCTCGTCGGTGACGTCGGCGGCCAACAGGCGGACGCCCTCGGGCAGCGGCCCGGCGGCGGCCACGGCCTTGTCCAGGTCCAGGCCGTAGACGGCGGCGCCACGGGCGGCGAGCGCGGCGGCGGTGGCGGCGCCGAGGCCCGAAGCGGCACCGGTGACGAGAGCGGCGGAGCCGGCGATGTCCATGGAACTCCTCGTTCGTGTCGTGCGGGTGCGACCCTGCCGCCGGGATGGCCGCCGGATCGGGCGCGTGCCCGCGGAGGACCGCGCGGTCCGCGCGATCTGCGCCGCCCACCATAGAACCGCGTGCCGCACCGCCGGAAGCGGAGGCCTGCCGCTCGCGGGACGCACGGACGCGGAAGAAGTAGTCGACCGGTCGTAGACTCTCGCCATGGGGCGAACGAGTGACGCGCGCGAGCGCATCCTGACCGCCGCGGGGACGCTGATGCTGTCCCGCGGCTACGCCGCCCTGGGCGTGGCCGAGATCTGCGCGGCAGCCGGCGTGCCCAAGGGCAGCTTCTACTACTTCTTCGCGTCGAAGGAGGAGCTGGCCCTCGCCGTCGTCGAGGAGCACTGGAGCGAGCAGCGCGCCACCTGGACGCGGGCGCTCGACGAGGACCTCCCTCCCCTGCAGCGGCTACGGCGGCTGTACGAGTCGACCGAGGCCGGGCTGCGGGCCGACCGCGAGAGCTGCGGCTCCGTCACCGGCTGCCTGCTCGGAAACCTGGCCCTGGAGCTCAGCACCCGTACGGAGAGCGTCCGCGAGCGGTTGCGCGAGGTCTTCGACGAACAGGTCGCCCTGGTGGCAGGGGTCGTCGGGGAGGCCCGAGAGCGGGGCGAGGCCACGGTCGCCGACCCCACGGCAGCCGCTCGGGCCCTCGTCGCCCAACTGGAGGGCCGGGTCCTCCTCGCCAAGCTGTACGACGACCCGGGCCGCCTCGACGCGCTGTGGGGCGATTCCCTGGCCCTGCTCGGCGCCGATCGGGCGCCGGCCTCCGTCGGGGGCTGAAGGCCACCGGGCAGCCGGACGGCGGTCCCCTGCCGTCGGCGCGCACCCGCGCCCTCGGTGCTTCCGGGGACGGCCGTCCCCTTCGCGCACCGCACTCCGCCGGGCGCAGGTCATGGAGCGCGGTCGAACGACCGGCGAGGAGGGGTCAGCCGATCGGACGACCCGGGGGTCCACCGTTGCGGGCGCCCCGAGGAGCCGGGACGACGACCGTGGAAGGCGGGGGACGTCCCCAGGATGGAAGGGCAGAGCGGCGCCCCTCCGTCCCGAGGGTGACCGCGCCTCCCCGAGTTCCTTGGAGCGGACCCCATGAAGCACGTGAAGAAGGCCCCCTCGCGCAGCCGTGTCCTGACCGGTGGCGCGGTCGCCGCCGCCCTCGTTCTCGGCGGCTTCGGCGCCTACTCCGCGAGCGCCACCGGCGAGGACGCGACGTCCGCCCCGGCTCCTGCCGCCGCCAAGAACAAGAACACGGTGGAGTCGACGCACCTGACGATCGAGGCGGCCGTGAAGGCCGCGCGGGCGACCCTGGACGCCGCCGGGGCGGAGGGCCAGCGGGTC
>NZ_JBHYMF010000339.1:0-3430 GCF_042742855.1 Streptomyces sp. NPDC058877
CCCCGCCGCCCCCCGCCCGGGGGCGCGAGCCGCGCGTGGGCGGGGGGCCCCGGGAATCGCCCCGCGGCCCACGGCGTTTCCGTCCCCTTTCCCCTTCCCGCGCGGCGTCCGCGCGGTCAGGCCCCGGCCGTGTCCGGGAGGCACGGGCCCAGGGCCTCCGCCACGGCCCGTGCGATCCGGGCGTGTCCGGCGTCGTTCGGGTGCAGACCGTCGGCCAGGTGTTCCGGGCCCAGCAGTGGGCGCCCCGAGAGGACCGACAACCGGTCGTCGCCCTCGGCCGCCAGGTCCCGACCGGCCCGCTCCATGGCCCTGCGCAGCTCGGTGAGGGTGGCACCGAGGGCATTGCGGGTGTGTTCGGCCTCCGGACGCAGCACCGGCGAGACGATCAGCAGCGGGCTGTCGGGGTGGCCCCGGCGGACGAGCCCGACGAAGGCGCGGACCGTCGCGTACAGCCAGTCGGCGGTGGCGGGCACCCGTGACCAGCAGTTGGTGCCGAACGCGAGGGTGACCGCGTCGCCGGGGAGCCGCGCCAGCTGCTCGGCCAGTGGCAACTCGCCCCTGGCCCCGCCCGCGTACCCCAGGTTGACCGGATCCAGGCCCAGCAGCCGCCCTGCCGTGGCCGGCCAGGAATGCGCCGGGCGGGTCGACCACCAGCCCTCGGTGATGGAATCGCCGTGGACGAGCCAGCGCGGCCGGGGCGGGGCGGGGGCGAGGCGCCCTCCGACGGCGCGCAGGGCGAGTGGCACCGGTGCCTGGCCCTCCGGCAGGTGCACGGCGAAGACGCCGCCGTGCACGGGCAGCGGAAGGGTGACGACGGCCTCGGCGGCCGGAGCGGTACAGGTCTCCCCGACGAACCGGTTGCCCTGCCAGAGGGCGAAGCAGTGCCGCAGTGCGCGCAGCGGGTCGTCCGCCGGTGGGACGGCCGCCCGGTAGCGCAGTTCCAGCGCGCGCGTGCCGGGCGCGGCCGTGAACTCGATCCGCACGCCGATCGGCAGCGCGGCCCGCTCGGCGGTGTCCCACGGCAGCCGGGCGAGGTCTTCGGGGTCGGCGCGCACGGGCCGGTCCCCGTCCAGCCAGGCCGTGCCGCGCAGATATGGAGCCGGGTCGAGCCAGCCCACCGGTGCCTCCGATCGGAAGTCGTCGGGAAGGTGCGTCAGCAGCCCGCAGGATCGGTCATCGGGCGTGAGGAGTCCATGTGCGTGACCGTGTCGGTTCACACCCCGATGTGCCGATTCATGCGGGTGAACGCAATGTTTACCCGCATGTGCCCGAAGCGCGCAATGATCATGCGGGATTGCGCAACAACACTGCATTACGACTGCGAACCTCCGCCCCTTAGGCTCGTGCCCCGTACCAGGAGTGGCGGCGACCGCCTGCTCGGCGGTCTCCGTCCCCCGTGGGCTTGCTCCGGCATGCCCGCGCACCGCCGCGGTCGCCTCCTCAACCACAGGCAGCGATAAGGAGCCTCCGCAGTGCTGGATCAAGGCGCAGCCCCGCCGGTCGACGAAGCGACCGCCCCGAAGACCTCCGCTCTCGGCGCGCTCACCCGTCGAAAGCCAGTGGAAGACCTGGTCAACGAGGGAGGGCAGGGTGAGGGCGGCAGCCTCCGCCGATCGCTCTCGATGTGGCAGCTGACGATGATCAGCATCGGTGCCACGCTCGGCACCGGCATCTTCGTGGTCCTCGGCGAGGCCGTCCCGAAGGCCGGTCCGGCCGTCACGATCGCCTTCGTCATCGCTGGTCTCACGGCCCTGTTCTCGGCGCTCTCGTACGCCGAACTGGCGGGCACGATACCGGTCGCCGGCTCCTCCTACTCGTACGCGTACGCAACGATGGGTGAACTCGTCGCCTGGGTGTGCGGCTGGTGCCTGGTGCTGGAGTACGGCGTCTCCGTCGCGGCCGTGGCGGTCGGTTGGGGCGACTACCTGAACGAACTGCTCGACGGGACCCTCGGCTTCACCATCCCCGACGTGCTCTCCTCGGCGCCCGGCGAGGGCGGCGTCATCGACCTGCCCGGCCTGATCGTCGTCCTGCTCGCGATGGTGTTCCTGCTCGGTGGAGCCCGCGAGTCCGCCGCGATCAACACGATCATGGTCATGGTGAAGATCGCCGCCCTGGTCCTCTTCTGCGCCATCGGCTTCATGGGATTCAAGTCCGGCAACTACAAGGACTTCATGCCGCTCGGCACGGCCGGCGTCAGCGCCGCCGGCGCGAGCCTGTTCTTCTCGTACATCGGCTTCGACGCCGCCTCCACGGCCGGCGAGGAGGCGAAGGACCCCAAGCGCGACCTGCCCCGCGCGATCATGCTTTCGCTGCTCATCGTCACCGTGCTCTACGTCCTGGTCGCGGCCGTCGCGGTCGGGGCGTGGAACTGGAAGGAGTTCGAGGGCTCCGAGGCCACCCTCGCGGCGATCATGAACGACGTCACCGGCCAGACCTTCTGGGGCACCATGCTCGCCGCCGGCGCGGTCATCTCCATCGCCAGCGTCGTCCTCACCGTCCTCTACGGCCAGACCCGCATCCTCTTCGCGATGTCCCGCGACGGCCTGGTCCCCAAGGTCTTCGGCAAGGTCAGCGGCAAGACCGGCACCCCCCGCGTGAACACGGTCATCGTGTCGCTCTTCTGCGGCCTGCTCGCCTCCGTCGTCCCGCTGGGCAAGCTCGTCGACGCCACCAGCATCGGCACCCTCTTCGCCTTCGGCCTGGTCAACATCGCGGTCATCGTGCTCCGCGTCACCCGCCCCGACATGCCGCGCACCTTCAGGGTCGCGCTCGGTCCGGTCTTCCCGGTGCTCGGCTTTGTCTTCTGCGCCTACAACATGCTCAACCTCGACGCCTTCACCTGGGGGGTCTTCGGTTGCTGGATGGCCGCCGGGCTCGTGTTCTACTTCCTGTACGGCATGCGCCGCTCCCGTCTGGCCCCGGCAGAGCCCTCAGCAGAGAAGTGATCCACCCGTAGTGCGACTCAACGACCTCGACGAACGCATCGTCCACGCCCTCGCGGAGGACGCCCGACGCAGTTACGCCGACATCGGCTCGATGGTCGGGCTCTCCGCGCCCGCAGTGAAGCGGCGCGTGGACCGGCTCCGGGCCGAGGGAGCCATCACCGGCTTCACCGTACGGGTGGACCCGGCGGCGCTCGGCTGGGAGACCGAGGGCTTCGTGGAGATCTACTGCCGCCACAACACCTCACCCGACGACATCCGGCGGGGTCTGGAGCGCTACCCCGAGGTGGTGTCCGCGTCGACCGTCACCGGCGACGCGGACGCCGTCGTCCAGGTCTTCGCCTCGGACATGCGCCACTTCGAGCGCGTCCTGGAACGCATCGCGGGCGAGCCCTTCGTGGAGCGCACCAAGTCCGTCCTGGTGCTCTCGCCGCTCCTGCGGCGCTTCTCCTCGGGCTCGCCCGCCTGAGGACCCCCCCTCGGAC
>NZ_JBHYMF010000340.1:0-3380 GCF_042742855.1 Streptomyces sp. NPDC058877
GTCCCCTCCGGACGGCGGGCGGGCCGCCGTCGACGCCGCCGCGCCACGGCCCGGTCGACGCGCACGCTGCGGATGCCGTGGCGGAAGCCCGGTTACGGAAGGGGGCGGGGCGGGGAAAGGCTCCGCGCGGCGGCTCACGACCCGCACCCCATCCACCCGCCCGTCCGCACACCCGAAAGGCACACCGTGACGCAGGACGACCTCCTCACCCGGGCCCAGGCCTGGCTCGCCGAGGACCCCGACCCGGAGACCCGGGAGGAACTGGCCGCGCTCCTCGACCGCGGCGCGACCGACGAGCTCGCCGCCCGCTTCGGCGGCACGCTGCAGTTCGGCACGGCCGGGCTCCGCGGTGAGCTCGGCGCCGGCCCCATGCGGATGAACCGCTCCGTGGTGATCCGTGCCGCCGCCGGCCTCGCCGCCCACCTGAAGGCGAAGGGCCGGACCGGCGGCCTCGTGGTCATCGGCTACGACGCCCGCTACAAGTCCGCCGACTTCGCCCGGGACACCGCCGCCGTGATGACCGGTGCCGGGCTGCGGGCCGCGCTGCTCCCCCGCCCGCTGCCGACCCCCGTCCTCGCGTACGCCATAAGGCACCTGGGCGCCGTCGCCGGCGTCGAAGTGACCGCGAGCCACAACCCGCCGCGCGACAACGGCTACAAGGTCTACCTGGGCGACGGCTCGCAGATCGTGCCGCCCGCCGACGCGGAGATCGCCGCCGAGATCGACGCGGTCCGGTCGCTCCACGACGTGCCGCGGCCGGACGACGGCTGGGAGGTGCTCGGCGACGAGGTCCTGGAGGCTTACCTGGCCCGCACGGACGCCGTGCTGACCCAGGGCTCCCCCAGGACCGCGCGCACCGTCTACACGGCCATGCACGGCGTCGGCAAGGACGTCCTGACGGCTGCGTTCGCCCGGGCGGGCTTCCCGCCGCCGACGCTCGTCGCCGAGCAGGCCGACCCCGATCCGGCCTTCCCGACGGTCGCCTTCCCGAACCCGGAGGAGCCGGGCGCCATGGACCTGGCCTTCGAGGCCGCCCGGGCCGTGGACCCCGACCTCGTCATCGCGAACGACCCGGACGCCGACCGCTGTGCCGTGGCCGTGCCGGCCCCGGACGCCGAGGGCGGCTGGCGGATGCTCCGCGGCGACGAGGTGGGCGCGCTGCTCGCCGCGCACCTGGTGCACAAGGGCGCCACCGGCGTGTTCGCCGAGTCGATCGTGTCCTCCTCGCTGCTCGGCCGGATCGCCGAGGCCGCCGGAGTCGGCTACGAGGAGACGCTGACCGGCTTCAAGTGGATCGCCCGGGTGGACGGCCTGCGCTACGGCTACGAGGAGGCGCTCGGCTACTGCGTCGACCCGGAGGGCGTCCGCGACAAGGACGGCATCACGGCGGCGCTGCTCGTCACCGAGCTGGCCTCGGAGCTCAAGGAGCAGGGCCGGACCCTCACCGACCTGCTCGACGACCTGGCGGTGGCGCACGGCCTGCACGCCACCGACCAGCTGTCGGTGCGCGTCGAGGACCTCGGCGTCATCGCGAACGCGATGGCTGCGCTCCGCGAGCGCCCGCCGGCCTCCCTCGCCGGTCTGACGGTCGTCTCGGCCGAGGACCTGACGAAGGGCACGGAGTCGCTGCCGCCGACGGACGGGCTGCGCTACCACCTGGAGGGCGCCCACAAGGCCCGGGTGATCGTCCGCCCGTCCGGCACCGAGCCCAAGCTCAAGTGCTACCTGGAGGTCGTCGTCCCCGTCGGAGACGCCAGCGAACTGGCCGCGGCCCGCGCGACCGGGGCCGAGGTGCTCGCCGCGATCAAGCGGGACCTGGCCGAGGCTGCCGGGCTGTAGCGGAATGCCGGAGGGCCGGTACGGGATCGTTCCCGTACCGGCCCTCCGGCGTTCCGTGCACGCCTCCGTCCGGGTGAATCCGCCCGGAGCCCGGGGCGCGCCGCGGGGCACGTGCCCGGGGCCGGACCGCCGCCGTGCGGAAGCGCCCGCGGCTCACCCCGTCGCGAAGAGCACCACGAGCAGCACCAGCCCGGCCACCGCCGGAGCGATGATCTCGTACGCCCAGCGCACCTGCGGCTCGCCCTGCGCGCCCTCGCTCCCGGCACGCAGCTCGGCCAGCGCGCGCAGCTCGGCGACGGCACGGTCGGTGGGCGCGGTCCGGTCGGCGCTGTCCCGCACGTCGGCGGTGACGGAGGTGCGGCGGTGCGGATCGTCCTGGGAGGCACGGGCGGCGCGGCGGGCCGCCCGCTTGCGCTGGCGCAGCGAGACGGGGATCGCCCACAGCTGGTACTTGGCGCCCTCCTGGGTGAACACCTCGCTGGAGTAGCCGGCGCGGACGTCGGCGACGGCGGCCCAGGGCAGGAGGATCGACCGGAAGGGGTTGCGGATCCGGAGCCGCTGGTCGTTGGCGTACACCGCGGGCCGGATGGTGAAGGCGACGATCAGCGGGACCACGAGGACGAGACCGGCGAGCGCGAGCCAGGGGGTGCGCCCCTCACCGCGGATCACCGCGTCCCCCGTGAACAGGACCGCGAGCAGCACCAGGAAGACACCGCTCGCGATCCCGAGGGGTGACCGGAAGACCTTGTCGGCGTAGGCCGGTGCTGCGGACGGCTGGTCGGGGATCGACCCGCGGCTCGGCTCAGGGTCGGGCTCGGGGGTCGGCTCGGGGGTCGTCATGCCGCCGATTGTGCCTCAGCCGACGGACCGGAGGTCAGGCGGCCCGCACGGCCGTGAGCTCCGCGTACAGAATGATGTTGTCGGGGCGGTGGCCGTCGACCAGCTCCCCGCCGCAGGTGATCAGCCGGAGTTCGGGGCGCGTGGTGTTCCCGTACACCTTGGTCGTCGGGAAGGCCCCCTTGTCGACCTGCTCCAGCTCGCGGACCCGGAAGACGGCGGTCTTGCCGTCGGCGCGGGCCACGGTGATCTCGTCGCCGACCCGGACCTTGGCGACGTCCTTGAGGACGGCGGGACCGCGGACGGTGTCGAAGTGGCCGATGAGGACGGCGGGGCCGGTCTCCCCGGGCGTGACGCCCTTCTCGTACCAACCGATGCGGTCGGCGTCGGCGACCGAGGGCACCTCGACGGTGCCGTCGGCGTTCAACCCCAGGTCCAGGATCGGACGGGCGTCGACCCCGGCGGCGGGGACCTGGACGCGGACGGGCAGGGAGCGGGGCAGCGCTTGCACCGGGGCGGCGCTCTTCGCGGGCTCGGGGGCGGTGGCGGTGGCCCCGGCGATGTGGGCGGGCGGGGTGGAGGGCGAGGGGCCGGACGCCGAGCAGCCGGTGAGCGCCACGAGCGCGGTCAGGAGGAGGACGGACGCGGTGCGGGGGCGGATGCGGTTCACGGGAGGGCTCCGGGCGGGACGGGACGGGCGGCGG
>NZ_JBHYMF010000341.1:0-3367 GCF_042742855.1 Streptomyces sp. NPDC058877
CAGGCACCGATCACTTACGAACAACAGTCAGCTACCCTGATACTTGCCGCATAACGACACGAACAGGTGTCCACCCTCCGGGGACAAGGCCCGAGCGCCTCCGGCGACCGCCAGGGCATGCAGGTCACCGCGGCACAGCTCTTCACGTGCCGATCAGCTCATCCGGCGCACCGTTGTCGTCCCAGTCGGCCTCATCCATCCTGCCCCTGCCGAAAATCTCGTCCGGGCTGGTGAGCGACCGGGGCGCGCACTGCGGCCAGTGCCTTGTTGGACAGTCTGGCCGCGGGTCAGGGGCCGGTTCCCCACGACCACGAACGCCCGTAAGCGGCTGTACCTGCTTCGCCACGGCGGCAAGGAACGGCTGGACGAAGATCGACACAGTCGCATCGCCGTGGAGACCCGCATGGGCCGCGAGGTCGCCGGCGTGGAAGGTCTCTACTCGCACGTCGCCCTGGCCGTGGAGCAGGAGGTTGCCGATTCGCTGCAAAGCAGGTGGCTGTGCTTCGCGGCCAGCGAGAGAGAGCACTGGAAGGCACCATCTCCCACCGCCCTACTATTCGATCTTGAAAGGTGGTGGAAACCAGCAGGTCAAAGCCGCTCAGGACACGTCGACATAGTTTCGTTCATGAAGTTCATCACCACGAAGTCCTTCATGCCCTTCGTGATCTACCGGATCATCCTCGGCATCCTGCTGTTCGCGCTGGTGGGAGCCGGTGTGCTCAGCCCGCACGCGGGCGAGTCCGGCGGCTGACGCCCCCTTCACCGAAAGGAAGGGCCGCACGAGAGTGCGGGCCCTTCTGACGTCTCGGGGGCCGTGCCGTCCGCCCGGCCGCGGCCGGCGGGCCCACCGACTGGTGCACACGGGGCGGCGGCACGGGGACGAGGTCGCGGGATGACTACTCCGCGGGCCGGAGCCGCCGTACGTGGAGGTGTCCGTCCCGGGGGAAGGCGGGTGGCGCGGCGGGCAGGATCCCGTCGAGCGCGTACCGGCTCTTGTGCGCGACGCGGCACGACGCCGGGTTGTCCACTCGGTGGAGGAGTTCGAGCCGTTCCAGCCCGTCGCCCCCGAAGGCGCCGAAGGCCCAGTCGGTGAGTGCTTCCAGCGCCCGGGGGGCCACTCCTCTTCCCCGGGCGGGCGCAGCCGTCCAGTAGCCGACTTCTGCCGCGGCTGCACCCGGGACGGCCCCCTTGAGCACCACGCTCCCCACCGGGGCTGCGATGCCGGGACCGGCAGGCTCCTCGAGGACGGCGAAGCCCAAGCGGTGCCCCTCGTCCCAACTCCGCTGTTGGTCCCGCACCCACCGCTCGGCACCGGCCATGTCGTCGACGACGTGGCTCGTCGAGCGGCGCAGTGCGGGGTCACGGAACACCTCGACCAGGGCGGGCGCGTCTTCTTCGCGCCAGGGACGGAGGAGCAGGGCGGGGGCGACCGACGTCGCGGCCGCGTGCAGGAGGACCGGCGTGCGCATCACAGGATGCTAGTGGCTCGTCACGCAGCCTTGGCCGGGTATTGCGTCCAGGTGCGGATGGGTGAGCCGGGGGCGAAGTTGGTCTTCGGTTCGGCGCGGGCGTTGTGCCAGCGGATGTAAGCGGCGATGGCGGCGTTCTGTTCGTCGTGGCTGCGGTGGTCGGTGCCGTTGAGGGCGAAGTAGCGTACGGCCGCGAACTCGGCCTCGATCCAGTTCAGCCAGGATCCGTAGGTCGGCAGGAAGACCAGCTCGATGTCGTTGTCCACTGCCCAGGCGCGGACGTCTGCGTGCTTGTGCGGGGAGAAGTTGTCCAGCACCACATACAGCTTCTCTCCGGGCCAGCGGGCGCGCAGGCCCTTGAGGAGGCCGAGGAACTCGCGCCAGCGCTTGCGCGGGCGAATGCGGTAGTACAGCTTGCCGGTGGCCAGATCGAGGGCGGCGAGCATGTGCCTCACGCCGTTTGTGCGGTTGTAGGTGGCCCGCAGCCGGCGCGGACGCCTCACCGGCCCCCACGCTTTGCCCTTGCGGGGCATCAGGTTCAGCGGTCCGAACTCGTCGACGCATATCACCCGCCCGTCAGCGGGCGGAGTGTCGTACAGCGCCAGGATGCGGTGCATCTTGGCGAGGAACTCCGGGTCGGTGGACCCTTTCCAGGTAGTGGTGGTCTTCCAGGAGACCTTGCCCTCGCGCAGGATCCGGCGCAGGGTTTCCCGGCTGATGGCCGCGGTCACCTTCTGCTTGATGAGGTGGTCGGCGAGCTTGCTCAGGCTCCAGGTGGAGAACGCGGTGATCTTCCAGTCGGCGGGGGACGTCCGGGCGATCAGACAGATGTGCTCGCGCACCTGGTCACTGATCGTCTTGGGGCGTCCCCCGCTCCATTTTGGGTCCAGCGCATCAAACCCCCGCTCGTTGAAGGCGTGGATGACATCACGGACGTGGTCCTCGCCGACCTGCATCAGCGTGGTGATGTCCTTGACCGACTGGCCCTGGGCGGACATCAGCACCACGATCGCCCGACGGAGTTTCACCGGGTCCTTCGCGGTCCGGCTGATCCGCTGCAGCTTCCGGCCCTCGTCCATCGTGACCGGCCGGACGAACACACTCGGTCGACGTCCCACGACCACCTCCAAGATCAGGTCCTGGAGACAGTCTGCTGGCCGACGAGCAGCAGGTCGTGCGACTGGGCTGAATACTTCGGCTGGCGAGTCGGCAGGGCGCAGGTTGCGAACGGCCCCCATCACACGGCTGGCGGTCCCAGGTCGACCCCATCACGGAACCGGAACCCCAAGGCGTGAACGAGCGCGAGGACCAAGTCCTCCGCCAGCGGATCACACTCAGCCACCAGAGCAGCCCTGAGCGCCACCGGGTCCGGCTGAAGGCCAGCCCTTCGCACCCAGGCCGCAGCTCGCTCTCCTACTTCGGCCGAATCACCGATCCACTCACCGGGGAGGCCGTAATCCCGCGCCATCTCCGGGGACAAAGCGCATTGCCATGACAGGCCGTCGGGACTCGCTGCCTGAACTGTCGCGAAGTCGCTGTCCACCACATGAGCGACCAGGACAGAAGCACGCGTCTCGCGAATGATCGAAGGATCCGGATCCGCGATAGGGCACGCTTGCAGGATCTGCCACTCGCCATCGCGCGCCGACCACAACGGTACACAGTCCGCCGCCCGCATCGCCGCCAACTCCGTCAGCGGCCGACCGGCTCGCGCCACGATGAAAGACCCCGAGAATCCCATGACCGGGAACCGTAGCCGCGATCACTGACACCGTCGATTGCCCGGCCAAGGCTGCGTGACGAGCCACTAGTAGTGCTTGGTCAGGTCGTGTTTGGTGGTGCGTGTCCTTCGGGTTGTGTGTCGCGTTGTGGGTGTGTGACTCCGGACGAAATGGCTG
>NZ_JBHYMF010000342.1:0-3348 GCF_042742855.1 Streptomyces sp. NPDC058877
CTTCCGCTGGACCACCCGCTACAACACCCGCCGACGGCACTCACGCCTCGGACAGCAGGCACCGATCACTTACGAACAACAGTCAGCTACCCTGACACTTGCCGCATAACGACACGAACAGGTGTCCACCCTCCGGGGACAAGGCCCCTGTTCGCCCGGTGGCGCCCCCTGCTGTCCGAGTCGGCATGGGCGCACTGCCGCAACGTGTTGGGCTAACCGCCAGCGAGCCTTTTCCACCCTGTGCTGGAGGGTGGAACGGGCTGGTCAGCGGGTGTGGTGACGAGGCACCTTGAAGGGGACCAGACCCCTCGTCCGGGTGGTTGCACGCTCCGGCACGATCCCCCGTCGCCACGCCATGACTCGTAACCGCTGAGGCGAGGCAAGGGGCTTTCGGCAAGGCTCGTAAGGTACGGGCATGTGGACCCAGCACACCCAGGCTCTGTGATCACGAGGCGTTGAGGGCGACGCCTCGGGCGTCGCCCTCCTTGGTGTGCCTGTCACGTGGTCCCTCCTCCTTGCGTCGCCCGCACCGGGGCGGCGCGATGCTGGCTCTCGTTCTTCTTGAGACGGCGACTTCTGAGAGCGCGTACGGGCACGGTCCTTTCCCTTCACCATTGCCAGGAGTGCCTCGTGCCTGCGTTGTTTCCCCCTGCCCTCGAACCGTTCCTCGACGTGCTGCGCTGCCCGGTATGCCGCGCCCGTCTCCGACCCGACCGTGGCTCACTGCGCTGCCCGGCGGGCCACACCTTCGACATCGCCCGTCAGGGCTACGTCAGCCTCCTCACGGGCGCCCGCGCCACCAGCGGTGACGACGCCGCCATGGTTCAGGCCCGCAACCGGTTCCTGTCCACCGGCAGGTACGCCCCCATCCGCCGGACCCTGACCCGTATGACAGCCGATGCCCTGCCCGGTCAAGGCGCGGTCGTGGACATCGGATGCGGCACCGGCTACTACCTGGCCGGCGTACTCGATCAACTGCCCGGTGCCTGCGGCTTGGGGGTGGATGCGTCAGTACGCGCTCTGCGTTCGGCGGCCCGGGTCCATCCGCGAGCTGCCGCGGCGAGTTGGGACGTCTTCCGCCCCTTCCCCGTGGCTGACCGGACGGTCGACGTGATGTTGGACGTGTTCGCCCCGCGCAACCCGGCCGAGTTCCACCGAGTGCTCCGTCCGACCGGCCGGTTGATCGTGGTGCGCCCCGTCGAGCGGCACCTGGTGGAGCTACGGGGCAAGGTCCCCGCGATGGTCGCGATCGACCCGGACAAGGAACAGCGCCTGCAACAGGCGTTGACCCCCTACTTCGAGGCCGCCGGTACCCAGCACGTCGAATACACCGCACCCCTGACCGGGCAAGAAGCCATCGACCTGGTGGGGATGACACCGAGCGCACGCCACCTGACCCACGCGGACCTGAGCGATCACGGTTCCCTACCTGCCCGGGTCACCGTCTCCGTGCTCGCCACCTCCTACCGGCCGCGGTGACCACGAGCGGCGGACGCGCCTGCTGACCGACGAACCGATGAGTGCGCCTGGCGCCCCACCTTCTTTGGCAATGCGGGGAAGGCGGGGCGTCCGCACGCTGGCCGTCGCGATCTCCCCCCGACAACAGGAGCGGAGGCATTGCCCTCGCGGACAGACGGCCCGGGGGGAACAGCTCGCTGAGCAGGTCGTCCGGGACCTGTTCACTGCACACTGCAGGCTCGGTGGGAAACCGCAGATGGACCGGGAGCGGACACCTGCCGTGCTCCGTCACCACACGTGGGCCCCGCCGCCCGGGGTGACTATTGCAAGCAGCTGCTTGCAATAGCTAGCAAGAGCTGGCATGGTCGGAGCATGGCATCGCTCAACGTCGGCAACCTCGGCGAGTACCTCCGCGAGCAGCGGCGGACCGCGCAGCTCTCCCTGCGTCAGCTCGCCGACGCCGCCGGGGTGTCGAACCCGTACCTGAGCCAGATCGAGCGCGGGCTGCGCAAGCCCAGCGCCGAGGTCCTCCAGCAGGTCGCCAAGGCGCTGAGGATCTCTGCCGAGACGCTCTACGTGCGCGCCGGGATCCTGGACGAGAAGGAGCGGGAGGAGCTGGAGACGCGCGCCGTCATCCTGGCCGATCCCTCCATCAACGAGCGCCAGAAGCAGGTGCTGCTCCAGATCTACGACTCCTTCCGCAAGGAGAACGCCGCCGAGGCCGCCGCACAGGCGGCGGAGGTCGCGCCGGACGCCGCCCCCGATGCCGCACCGCCGTCGAGCTAGTACGTCACATCCGGGAGGACCACCAGCATGGCCATCATCGACGAACTGCGCACCCCCCTCTACTTCGCCGCCGGCACCGCCGACCTCGCCGTGCAGCAGGCCAAGAAGGTTCCCGGCCTGATCGAGCAGCTCGCCGCCGAGGCGCCCGCGCGCCTGGACGCCGTGCGGAAGACCGACCCGAAGGCCGTGCAGGAGAAGGTGACCACGCAGGCCAAGGAGGCCCAGGCCACCGTGCAGTCGAAGTTCGCCGAGGTCGTCGGCGGACTGGACGCCGACTTCAAGAAGCTCGGCGAGACCGCCCAGGACCTCGCCCTCCGGGGTGTCGGCGTCGCCGCCGAGTACGCGGTCAAGGCGCGCGAGAAGTACGAGGAGGTCGCCGCCCACGGCGAGGACGCCGTCCGGGCCTGGCGGGGCGAGGCCGCCGAGGAGATCACCGAGATCGCCGTCGTGGTCGAGCCGGAGCCGAAGGCGCCGGCCGCAGCCGCAGAGGCCGAAGCGACGCCCGAGGCGACTCCCGAGGCCTCGCCCGAGGGCAGGAAGGCGTCCGCCCGGAAGACCGCCGCCCGCAAGGCCCCGGCCAAGAAGACCGCTGCGCCCGCCGAGAAGGAGTAGGGCCGGGCACCAATGCGGGTACCCGGCGCGTTGTACCGGGTACCTTGACCGCGAGGCGCTCTCTTCCCATTCTTCCTAGGCGGTGCTCAGCATGTTGCGCGCGGGATTCGACTCCCTTCTGTTCCTGGTGATGTTCCTGGTCTTCACCGGCTTCGCCGTCGCCGCGCTCGTCTTCGCCGCCATGGCACGCGAGGACGCGTATCGCGCCGCCGACAAGCAGACGAAGAAGTTCTGGCTGATCATCCTGGGCATCAACCTCGGCCTGAACCTGTTGCTGCCGATGCTGTTCCTGCAGATCGCGGGGCTCATCGCGGCCATCGTTTTCATGGTGGACGTGCGTCCCGCGCTCGCCCAGGTCTCCGGCGGGGGCCGGGGCCGCCGTGGCGGGGGCTCCAGCAGCGACGGGCCGTACGGCCCCTACAACGGCGGCCGGTAGCGGCCGGCCGGTACGCACGGCACACGGGGCAGGGCCCGGGGCGAGTCCCCGGGCCC
>NZ_JBHYMF010000343.1:0-3347 GCF_042742855.1 Streptomyces sp. NPDC058877
CCGTCGCACCCCACCCCCCCACCGGTCAGCCCGAGCAGCCCCCGCACTGGCACGGCCCGCCCGACTGGCAGCCGCAGCCACAGCCCGATCCGCACCCGCAGGCGCCGAGGACGGGCAGGAGCGGCGCCTCGCGCGGCGCTTCGGGCGTGGAGTCGGTCGACATGGGGGATTCGGCCATGGGGTCCCTCCCTTTCGAGGCGAGCGTCGCCTCCCCCCATTGCATGCCCCACCGGACCGGCGCATCAACGGCGCACGGGAGTCCCGTGCACCCGTGCGCCCTCCTTCGCCCTATGCGCCCTCCACCGGAACGTCCGCCGACTGCAGCTCGTCCGCGTGCTCCCCCGTCACCAGGTACACGACCCGCTTCGCCACCGACACCGCGTGGTCCGCGAACCGCTCGTAGTACCGGCCGAGCAGCGTCACGTCCACGGCCGTCTCGATGCCGTGCTTCCAGCGGTCGTCCATCAGGTGCTGGAAGAGCGTCCGGTGCAGCAGGTCCATCTCGTCGTCGTCCTGCTCCAGCTGGAGCGCCAGGTCGACGTCCTTGGTGATGATGACCTCCGCGGCCTTCGCCATCAGACGCTGCGCCAGCTGTCCCATCTCCAGGATGGTGGCGTGCAGGTCGCGCGGCACCGCCGTCTCCGGGAACCGGAGGCGGGCCAGCTTCGCCACGTGCTGCGCCAGGTCGCCGGAGCGCTCCAGGTCGGCGCTCATCCGCAGCGAGGTGACCACGATCCGCAGGTCCGTCGCCACCGGCTGCTGCCGGGCGAGCAGCGCTATCGCCCGCGCCTCCAGGTCGTGCTGGAGGTCGTCGACCTTCTGGTCCGCCGCGATCACGCTCTCGGCGAGCTTGAGGTCCGCGTCGAGCATCGCCGTGGTGGCGCGCCCGATCGCCGATCCGACGAGGCGGGCCATCTCGACCAGGCCCTCGCCGATCGAGTCCAGTTCCTCGTGGTACGCGTCCCGCATGGATGTCCCTCTCTACCTCTACGCAAAGCTCCGGGGTCCCGGTGGGGCTCGGACCCCCACGGTCCCACGTTCGGCCCCCTACGCGTCCGGTTCTGTCCCCTGATGTGAATCGTCACTTTCCCCTAGGTGAACTCTGGGCGACGCACGCCACTCTCGCCGCCGGGGCAAATGAATCGGTCACATCTCCTCGGTGAACTCTGGGCGACGAGTGTTCGAGGAGCCGCTCGGACGGCTGGGAGAGTGTCCTCGACCCCGCATAACCTGGGAGACATGGACGTGAACGCGGCGGTCGCCGCATTGGCAGCGATCGCCGGAGTGTGCACCGGCGTGATCGCCATGCTGGCGTTCCGCTGGAGCGAACGCGACCAGGCACGCCCCACCCGTACGTCACTGCACACCGACGCGGTGCTCCCGCCCGGCGTCGACACCGTGCTGTCCGTGCTGCGCTCCTCCGCGGTGGTCCTCGACGAGAGCGACTCCGTGGTGAAGGCCAGCTCTGCGGCGTACGCGCTCGGCCTGGTCCGTGGCGGCAAACTGGCCGTCGAACCCATGCTGAACATGGCCCGCGACACCCGCAGGGACGGGGAGATACGGCAGGTCGAGCTGGACCTGCCGCGGCGCGGCACCGGACGCGGTGAGGCCCTCGCCGTCTCCGCCCGGGTCGCCCCGCTGGGCTCGCGCCTGGTGCTGCTCCTGGTCGAGGACCTCACGGAGGCCCGGCGCATCGAAGCGGTGCGACGGGACTTCGTCGCCAACGTGAGCCATGAGCTCAAGACTCCCGTCGGCGCGCTCTCCCTGCTCTCCGAGGCGGTCATGGACGCCTCCGACGACCCCGAGGCGGTCACCCGCTTCGCCGGTCGGATGCAGATCGAGGCGACCCGCCTCACCAACCTCGTGCAGGAGCTCATCGACCTCTCCCGGGTGCAGAACGACGACCCGCTGGAGGACTCCGAGCCGGTGTCCGTGGACGAGCTGGTCGCCGAGGCGATCGACCGCTCCCGGCAGCCCGCCTCCACCAAGCAGATCACCATGGTCTCCGGCGGGGCCCCCGACCTCTACGTGTGGGGAAGCCGGGGCCAGCTGGCCGCGGCCCTCGGCAACCTCGTCGAGAACGCCGTCAACTATTCGCCGGCCCGCACCCGGGTGGGCATCGCCGCCCGCCACGTCGCGGCGCCCGGTGGGGACCTCATCGAAATAGCCGTGACCGACCAGGGCATCGGCATTTCGGAGAAGGACCGCGAGCGGATCTTCGAGCGCTTCTACCGGGTCGACCCGGCCCGCTCCCGTGCCACCGGCGGTACGGGGCTGGGGCTGGCCATCGTCAAGCACGTGGCCGCCTCGCACGGCGGCGAGGTCACCGTGTGGAGCACCGAAGGCCAGGGCTCCACCTTCACCCTGCGGCTGCCCGAGGCGGGCGCCGTACGGGACCGCCGGTCCGCCTCCTCTCCCACCCCCGATCCCATGACCGAACCGCTTCCCGCCCCGGAGGTCCTTCCGTGACCCGAGTGCTCGTCGTCGAGGATGAGGAATCCTTCAGCGACGCCCTGTCGTACATGCTCCGCAAGGAGGGCTTCGAGGTCGCCGTCGCGGCGACCGGGCCCGACGGCCTCGACGAGTTCGAGCGCAACGGAGCCGACCTCGTCCTCCTCGACCTGATGCTTCCGGGTCTGCCCGGTACCGAAGTGTGCCGCCAGCTGCGCGGCCGATCGAACGTCCCGGTGATCATGGTGACCGCCAAGGACAGCGAGATCGACAAGGTCGTCGGCCTGGAGATAGGGGCGGACGACTACGTGACGAAGCCCTTCTCCTCGCGGGAGCTCGTCGCCCGCATCCGCGCGGTGCTGCGCCGCCGCGGAGAGCCGGAGGAGGTCACCCCGGCGGCCCTGGAGGCCGGCCCGGTCCGCATGGACGTCGACCGCCACGTGGTGACCGTCTCCGGCGGGAAGGTCGACCTGCCGTTGAAGGAGTTCGACCTCCTGGAGATGTTGCTGCGCAACGCGGGCCGGGTGCTGACCCGCATGCAGCTCATCGACCGGGTGTGGGGCGCGGACTACGTCGGCGACACCAAGACCCTCGACGTCCACGTCAAGCGCCTCCGGGCCAAGATCGAACCGGACCCGGGCGCCCCGCGGTACTTGGTGACGGTCCGGGGCCTCGGCTACAAGTTCGAGCCGTAGGCCTCATGCGGGTACGCCCCCGCACCGGCCCGTCCTGCTCTCCGGCCCCTCCCCGTCCTCCCGTCCGTCCGGAGGCCCGGGGAGGGGCCGTGCCGCGCGCGGAGGGCCCGGTGGCCCCCGCAGGGCCCTTCCGGGGCCCCGGCCGCGTGCGGGCGGGACCGGGGCGGCTCCGGCCGGAAGCACGAAGGGGCGCCCCCGTCC
>NZ_JBHYMF010000344.1:0-3320 GCF_042742855.1 Streptomyces sp. NPDC058877
CGGTGCCCGGTCGAACCCTTTCGGCCGGGCACCGCGCCTCGCGCGCTCGCTCCGGGGCGCTGACCTGGAAATTCCCGTGCCCCACGATCGATCCATGGGCCTCCAGGGCGTCGGAATCATGGATTCCGATCGTGAGGGCGGCGTACTCGTCCACAAACCCGGCGGGACGGACCTCGTCGAATGGGTGGCCAGGAGACCCGAGAGGGGTGATCATGAGAAGTCCAGAGCGCACTTCCCATGAGGAGGCACGGGTGGCCGAGACTCTGAAGAAGGGCAGCCGGGTGACCGGCGCCGCGCGCGACAAGCTCGCGGCAGACCTGAAGAAGAAGTACGACTCCGGTGCGAGCATCAGGGCGCTGGCCGAGGAAACCGGCCGCTCCTACGGGTTCGTTCACCGGATGCTCAGTGAGTCCGGAGTCACGCTGCGTGGACGCGGCGGGGCGACACGGGGCAAGAAGGCGGCCTCGGCCTGACGTCGGGGCGGCTCGACCGGTCCACCGGGACCTCCCGGTGGGCACCCGGTCGGCCCTTTGGCCGACCAGGTGGTTACTGTGCAGTCACTTAGCATGTTCCATGCAGTGCTGCACCGTACCGGAGGCGCCCCATGACCACGCCCGACGACTCTGAGCTCGTATTCGACAAGGACGGTGTACGGCTCACCGTCGAGGACGCCGTTGCCACGGTGGCCCTGACCAATCCGGCGAAGCGCAACGCCCAGTCTCCCGCTCTGTGGCGGGCGTTGACGGAAGCCGGTCGGTCGTTGCCCGGCAGCGTGCGGGTCGTCGTCCTGCGCGGCGAGGGCAAGTCCTTCTCCGCCGGACTCGACCGGCAGGCGTTCACGCCCGAGGGCTTCGACGGCGAGCCGTCCTTCCTGGACCTCGCCCGTGGTTCCGACGAGGA
The DNA here is from genome assembly GCF_042742855.1 of Streptomyces sp. NPDC058877. Lineage (NCBI taxonomy): Bacteria > Bacillati > Actinomycetota > Actinomycetes > Kitasatosporales > Streptomycetaceae > Streptomyces > Streptomyces sp. NPDC058877. The sequence goes on from NZ_JBHYMF010000344.1 coordinate 901, forward strand.
CCTCGATGCGGTCATCGCCGAGTACCAGGAGGCTTTCACCTGGTGGCGCCGCAGCGACCTCGTGTCGATCGCGGCCGTCCAGGGTCACGCCATCGGTGCGGGCTTCCAGCTCGCCCTCGCCTGCGACCTGCGGGTCGTCGCCGAGGACGTGCAGTTCGCCATGCGCGAGACCAGCTTGGGCCTCGTCCCGGACCTGACCGGTACCCACCCGCTCGTCTCGCTCGTGGGTCATGCCCGTGCGCTCGAGATCTGCGCCACCGGTCGTTTCGTGCACGCGGAGGAGGCCGAGCGCATCGGCCTCGCCAACCTGTCCGTGCCCGCCGAGGAGCTCGACGCGGCGGTACGGGACCTCGCCGCCGCCCTGCTGGCTGCGCCGCGCGCCGCGGTCACCGAGACCAAGGCGCTGCTACAGGGCGTTTCCGGCCGTTCCTACGAGGAGCAGCGCGTCGCCGAGCGGGCCGCCCAGGCCCGTCGTCTGCGCGATCTCGCCGGCCTCGGCGACTGAGCCGCGCTCAGCGCAGCTCCGACACCAGTACCGTGACCGCGGTCGCCTTGCCGGCGGCTGCGGCCACGGTCTTCCGGACCGCCCGGGCCACGTCGAGGGGGCGGTGGCCGGACGTCACGGCCAGTTCCACGCGCACTCCGTCCGGGCCGCGGTGCACCGGCGGGCCCCAGGCGTCGGTCACGCCCGCCACGCCCTCGACCCGCAGCACCGCGAGCGTCGTCGCGTCCTCTGCGGCCGGGGAGGGGCGGCCCGGTGGGGGAGCTGCGGGCCCGACCTCCGCCGGTGCGGCGTCGAGCAGCTCCGTCACCTCCAGGTCCACGGTCGTCACGGGCAGCCCGAGTCCTTCGCGGGCCGCCGTGAGCAGGGCGGTCCGCAGTTCCTCGGCCAGTTCCGGCAGCGGTCGGTCGCCCATCACCACCCCGAAGCCGGTGCTGATCCGCAGCGGGCCCGGGGCGAGGGCGCCCGGTGGAGCCGGGGCGGCCCGTCCGCCGTCTCCTGCCGCGGGGGCGGCTTCGAAGCGCAGTTCGCCCGGCACCAGCCCCCGCACCGCTGTCGCGGCCGGATCGAGGACCTGCCGGGCCGCGTGCTCGGTGATCCACGCCCGGTCCCCGGCCGACCCGAGCGGCAGCAGTCTGCCCGGAGCGAGCAGGTCCCGTACCGCAGCAGTCCATCCCTCAGCCGTCGTCATTCCCCCAGCCTGCCGCATCCCCAGGGCGAATAACGGCAAACGCCCTTAATGTGAGCGAGGAACCCCGAAATATCCCAGAAGGGGCGAAAACTCATGACGGACACCACGCACTCCGGGGACTCGACGAGGGACGAACAGCGCGAGTCGCGCCGCACCTCCGTGACCAAGCGGGGCGGCGGGGCGGCGGCCTCCCGCGGCCGGACCACGATCGCCGACGGCGTCGTGGAGAAGATCGCAGGCCTCGCCGCACGCGACGTCGTCGGCGTCCACGCCATGGGCAGCGGACTCTCCCGGACCTTCGGCGCCGTCCGTGATCGGGTCCCGGGCACGGGGGGCGGCAAGGCGAACGTCACCCGAGGGGTCAAGGCCGAGGTCGGCGAAGTCCAGACCGCGCTCGACCTGGAGATCGTCGTCGACTACGGCGTCTCGATCGCCGATGTCGCCGGGGACGTCCGGGAGAACGTCATCGCCGCCGTGGAGCGGATGACCGGCCTTGAGGTCGTCGAGGTCAACATCGCGGTCAGCGACGTGAAGCTGCCCGACGAGGAGGACACGGAGCAGGAGCCGCGTCTCCAGTAGGCGCCGGCACACCGACGGGGGCCCAGGAAGGGAATCGGAATGAGCATGGCAGTGGTCGGCCTCTTGGCCGGCATGGCTCTCGGCTTCGCCGGATACTTCGGTGGCTTCGGCGCTTTTCTGCTGGTCGCGGCCCTCGGGGCGGTCGGCTTCGTGGCCGGCCGGTTCCTCGACGGAGACCTCGAAGCGGGCGATCTGTTCCGCGGACGCGGCGATCGGCGGCGGTGACCCGAGGTGGTGACGGAGCTGGCAGACGACCCGGTGGCGGACCGGACACGGGACCGCGGGGCGACCACCATCGCCGACCGGGTCGTCGCGAAGATCGCCGCCCAGGCGGCGCGGGAGGCGATCGACGGGGTCCCCGAAGAGGGATCCAAGCCGCACGCCTCGGTCGTCGTCCACCGCGACGTCGCCCGCGTCTCGGTCAGCCTCGACCTCGACTACCCCTCGGACGTCGGCAGACAGTGCGGCGCCGTCCGGAGCCGGGTGCGGGCCCGGGTGGAACGGCTCGTCGGACTGGAAGTCCACGAGGTGGCCGTCCAGGTCGAGCACCTCCACTCCGCACGCACCCGACACACGAAGCCGAGGGGCCGCCTCGCATGACCACCACGCAGGAACCGGACCCGTCGAGCCCGGGACACCGCGCCGGGG